>CANCOG010000180.1 GCA_947379685.1 Flavipsychrobacter stenotrophus
CCACTGCAATTGAACCATCGCTGGTCGACCAGTGCCCACCATCAACATCTACGTAAACGTCAGTCACACCGCCTGGGCAAACGTATCCGGTATCAGTATAAGCGCTAGTCATCCAATATGGATTTGTAACTGCAAACCAGGCATCTGGACTATCCTGAGCATCTACGTCGAAAGGAGTCGTCGCATCGGATCCGCAGGTATTTTCAACCACGTAAGTCAGGCTTCCGTAACCAACACCAATAACCGAACCATCATAGTCTAAACACCCGCTACCTGTCCAATAACCCGTTCCCGATGCACCGGAAACGTGGACGGAAGGATAGCCACTATATGCGCAAAAGCTTCCTGTTCCTGTTATGGTTCCCGCGTGGGGAGCATCATCGCTTCTGATTGTTACACTTCGATAATCATAACCACAACTATTACTCACCGTATAATAGATATCAAATGAACCAGGAGAGAGCGCATAGTAGTTACCTGAAGCATCTATCGTTGCCATATAAGTATCAGATGTAGTCCATTCGCCTCCCAAACCATCTGTAGAAGCATACCCCGATGTGCCGGAACATATTTCATTGGGGAAATATCCGTAGCCCGAAGCGCCAGAGGATACCCCGCCATCAACATAGGTCGGAAAGCTTGCGTCCTCTATTGTAAGCGCAATTGTGTCCGTTGCCGTTCCGCAGCTATTGGTAACCGTATAGGACACTATATCTGTTCCCGAGCCATAGGAACTGTAGTCCCCGGTAGCCGCATCAATATAGCCTCCGGCACTCCAGGTACCGCCCGTTACTGAATTTGTGAACGTTGTTGCGCTATAAACGCATACAGCAGTTGGGCCACTAATTGTTCCCGCATCAGGTGGCGTTTCAATGGTCACTGAAGCCGTTTGGATGCCAGATGAGGTAGTGTAGGAGATTATCGCGCTCCCCGCCGTTACCCCGGTTACGACCCCACCCGAAGCCGTTACTGTGGCCAGTGAGGTATCAGAACTGCTCCATACGCCGCCCGAAATGGAGTCTGTGAATGCGGCTGTACTGCCTGCACACACGGCCGAGGGGCCCACTATCTGTGCCCGTGCCGACTGGCCGACACCGATGAAGATCAGTGTCACCAACAATGCCAATTGTGTAATTTTTTTTTGCATACCCGTTTACCGTTTAAAAGTGATCAAATACTCATTTTGATTGCTGATACTATCAAAATGTCTGAAATTGAGTTTTAACAGAGTAAACCTACTAACTATAGTAGCCGGTATTTGGAGTATGTTGTGAACCCTGAAAAATATGTTGTGAACCCTGTGATTTTTGTTGTGAAGCAATTACAGCGGAAATCGCATTATTCTTTCAGTATATAACTAACAGTTAAAAACGGCAGAAGGAATTTGCCGATTTTTGAGGGACACAGTAAACTTGGTGCACCTACCCGATCCTGAGGTATTGCATAAGCTGGTCGCGGTTGGCCTTGGTTGTGGGAATTTGCTGGCCATTAATTACCAGGTATTCACTATTAATACTCTCAATGTGATTCACATTGACGGCATAGCTTCTGTGTACTTTGAAAAAATTGTCTGAGCCTATAAGATCGAGGTAATCCTGCAGGCTTGTTCTCACTAGCATTTTACCCTTGGCCAGGTGTACATTCACGTAAATGTTCTCACTTTCCAGGTAAAGGATATCATCGATCTTCACCTTATGAAAATACTGGCCCTGCTTAATAAACACAGCATCCTTTATGATATAGTTACCTGTTTTTGCTGGTTCCGGCTGAGATTGAGTCTGTTTTAAATGAGAAAAATTATGCAGACACATTTCTATAGAAGTGTACAGGTCGTTTTTGCGGAATGGTTTTAAGAGATACGCATTGGGCATTACAGCCTTGGCCCGCAGAACTGTTTCCGCATCGGCATTGGCTGTAAGAAAAATAAAAGGGATATTGAATTCCGTCTTTACAACCTGGGCCACATCAATTCCGTCCTTATGCCCGCTAAGTTGTATATCCAGCAACAGAATATCAGGATTTTCGCGGGCTACCATCTGAAGTGCCTGCGTATAGTTGTTGGCTACTTCGGTTACATCATAACCAATCTCGATCAATGCTTCCTTAATGCCAAGTGCAATGATCATTTCATCTTCTACAATACCAACCTTGATCTTTGACATTTTAGTTACAAGTGATTTTCATCGTAGACAACAATCAAAAATAATATTTACAATCGAATTTACATAATTCATTTTCAATTGCTACGTGATCTATTCGATCTTTTTCCTTGCCTCTCCATCAATAAAATGTACTATAAAGCAATTCGAAGCCAAATCATAGCTAAAGTCGCCTGCAAGTTGTCGCGCCAGGCTTTTTATCAACACCATACCCAGGCTGCCGGCAGTTTCAATAATATAGCCTTGCGGCAGTCCGGGGCCATGGTCATAATATTTGAGTGTATATTGGCTGTTCTGCCTGGTAATTTCAATTTTTAGCTTACAGGTCCTTTCGTTTTTGAATGCATATTTGAAGGAATTGGTCAGCAATTCATTCAATATCAGACCAAGCGGAATAGCAGTATCAATATCGAGCGGGGTTTCGGGGATCTTATTTTCTAACGAAACTACCTGATCTTCGTGTTTGTACACAGCTGAAACCTGGTCAACCAATTCGCGGGTAAACACTGAAAGTTCAATATTGGTGAGGTGCTCACCTTTATATAAATGGTGGTGGATCAAGGCTATAGAACTAATTCTTGAAATACCTTCCTCTATCGATACACGTGCTACCTCATCCTGAATTTTGCTCATTTGCAGGTTCAATAAGGTACCAATCACCTGCAGGTTGTTTTTAACCCTGTGGTGAATCTCCTTCATCAAAATATCTTTCTGTTTAAAGGACAGTTGCAGGTCACTGATCGTTCCTTCAAGTGCAATAGTTTTCTCTTTGACAATGCTATCGAGCCGTTCATTTTCCCGCCTCAACCTCAATACACGCCACCTGAACCAACCAGCTATCGCCAGTATAAGTCCAATGCCCGAAAGCAGCAGAAACCATGGACGCAGATAAAACGGCTTCAAAACGAGAACAGGAAACTGTAGTTCATTATTGCTCCAGCTACCATCGCGTGCCTGGGCCTTTATGCGCAGCAGCCATTTACCATAGGGAAGACCGCCCATGCGTAACACGGTTTCTTTCATGCTGTTCCATCCCGAATCTACTCCCTCCACCTTCCAGTAGTAGACGGTGTGTATGATGTCGTCATAGGTAAGCAACGCGAAACTAATATTAAAGAACCGGTCACTTGGATTGAGCACGATTTGTCTCGTTTTGATTATGGAGGAAGTCATGTCCTCCAGCCGGTTGGTTTGGCCGTTAAACTGTTCAAATAAAGTAACGACAAGGTTATCGGGCTTTTGCTCGTTTGTCACTACAGGGAAATCCCTGGGATTAAATCCAGTCACTCCATTTAAAGTACCAAAGTAAATATTACTATTTTCATCGCTCGTATGAGAAACCCGGTTAAACTCGTTGTAAGTTATGCCATCGCCGGTAAGATATGTTTTGACCTTGTATGAGGTTTTATTGAACTCCATTATACCATAGTCACTGCTCAGCCATAAACGGTTCATACTATCGGGGTAAACAGCATAAATGTTTTCATTGCTCAACCCGTCCTGTCGGTTAAATAATCTGCTGGTACCATTTGCCTTGTCCCATTTTATAAGGCCGCTTGTTGTTGCCAGCCAATAAACGCCTTCGGCATCCTGGTAAAAGTGCTGGAACTCTTTTGCAGGAAGGTAATGGCTCCCTGTATCTGCCGCCGAATATCGTTCTGTAATGCCCCTTACCGGGTCAAGCACATAAAACCCGGTATTGCTGCAAATCCAAATTTTATTATTCCTGTCTGGTAATATTTCAAGGATGATCGTGTTTTTCAGCTCAGTGAATTGGTTATACGAGGTAAACGGTGAAAACGAGAGCGTTTTTGTATTTACAGACCACAACCCCCGGGCTGTTCCAAGCATAAAACTATCGGGGCCTGCCTGGTATATTTTCCAAACATGCGTCCAGTCGTGGACACGTGGAAGGTCCAGGTACCTCCATAGGTCAGTGCTCATTGGCTTCCAAAAAAAGTAAAAACGATTTATGCCAATTATGCGTCCATCCGTAGTCTTTTTTAGGTTTATGTTATTGAGCATATCCGGTAATACAGCAGGCTGTAATTTTCTTTTTGAAGAATCGAGCGCAAACTGTGTTACACCGTTCGCCTCGTTAAGTGCATATAAACGTCCATTATCAACCAATAGGTTCCGGTAACTATTCTTTGCAAACGTATTTATATCCTGGTAAAAATATTTCCTGAACGTGCTCTTTTTAACCGTTATCAGATGGAGCCCGTATGTATTACCCATCCAGAACCTACCCGGTGATTCAATGAGTATGGACCTTCCATTTATCGCCAGTTTTTTGTCGTAATCCTTAACAAAATCTTTGAGGATGCCCTTCGTCGGGTGAATCAGAACGCCGTTGATATACTTAATACTATCCAGGCCTGTGTTGAACTGTGTTCTGCTAAAAACGCTATATAATTCCCTTATAACCCCTTTATTATTTTCAATCGCCACCTCCACAACCAGTTTTGAAGTATTCAGCCGGCCCGGTTTCGATTTATATACCATATCGTTGGCAATCCCAAGTACGTCACCAACTATCTGGTGGTCGGTTTTATACCTCGCAGCTACCGTCCCATCCATAGTTACCTCAGCCAACTCACCAGAATCATTCAGTACCCAAAAGGTGTTGTGGTCCGTTACAGTCACAAGAAATCTCACGCTTACCGGATATCGCATCTGTTTTAGCCCCCTGCGCGGGTGCCAGGTAAAAAAACAAGTGTCATTATTCTTTCCGAAAAACAGGAGGCTGTCGTCAATCCTATGAACGAAATCGAAACCAAACTTTTGTTTGTAACCTGTTTTCTCATAGAAGGACCGCACTTTTTTTGATAAAGGATTGAAAATAAAAAGATTGTTTGTGTCAATATTAGCTGATCCAAGAACCCACAGATCTCCGGTAGCATCCTCCGTTACCCGGCACAGATGCCTGAAAGGAAGGCTATCCTTCTCTTTTGAATACGACTTGAACCCGTATCCATCGAAACAATTCAAACCATTCTTGGTGCAGAGCCAGATCAAACCCCTGCTGTCTTTGTATAGGCCTATTACTTCCCGGTCACTCAAACCATCATTGGCGTCCCATGACTTTATGCTGATCTCATAGTCCTGCGCCCTTGCCCAAAGGCAGCAAAAAAGAAGCAAATATGTGATCAGATTCTTCAGGGCTAGTTCAGTTTTTATTCATACAAATGGCTGGCAAAGTACTGACAGATATGCATTTGCAGCATGAATGTACGCTGAAACCCGCTTTTTGTCAAAGTATATGGCCGGGCAGGTATAAAAAAGGCGCCGTGCTGTAGTGCACGACGCCTTTTGACTCTTTGATTATCTGGTTATTCAACTATCACTTTTTCATTGAATTGGGTACCACCCATGTTAATAGATATCAGGTAAACTCCGGAAGCTACATTTCCTAAATCAAGTTCCAGCGAGGCATCTTCTGTAGTTTTGCTGAACAGAACCTTGCCGCTTACATCAGTCACTACAATTGTGCTGGTACCGTTATTACCAGTGAACTCAAGCTTGACTATACCTGAAGTTGGGTTAGGGTAGAGCTTTACTGCAGGTGTTTCCTGCCCTGCTGCACTGCCTGCAAATCCGCGATGCGCTGTAACAGCAACTGCCTTAGTTGCAATTGTTGTGCCGCAGCCATTGGTTACAGTGTACCTGATAGTATCAGTACCAACAGCTACCCCGGTTACTACACCGCCAGATGTTATTGTAGCAAGAGTTGGTGTCACACTGCTCCAGGCACCTGTTGCACCAGCATGGGTAAGCGTAATAGTGGCACCTATAGCTACAGTGGATGGGCCGCTGATAGTTATTCCGGTGGGGACAGAGGTATTAATGGCCACGTTTCTCGCGGTTGACGTTGTACCACATGCGTTTGTGATTGTGTAACTAATGGTTGCAGTACCACCAGATACTGAAGTCACAAGGCCGGTAGTGCTAACCGTTGCTATTCCCGATGCGGAACTGCTCCAGGTACCACCTGCGGTAGCGTTGGCGAAAGTGGCTGATGAACCAAGGCACAGTGTTGTAGGGCCCGTGCTGGTCGTAATGCCAGGAGCCGAAACCGTTACGTATTGGCTGGCAACGCTTGTACCACAACTATTGGAAACTGTATATTTAATAGTTGTTGCTGAACCCGATACAGGAGTAACTATACCCGTAACACCGACAGTTGCTGCTGAAGGGTTGGTGCTACTCCAGCTTCCGCCGGCATCTCCGGAAGAGGTGTAAGATATGGTACCGCCCGTGGTGCAAATATTGGATGGACCACTGATTGTTCCGGCAGATGGAGGCGCCAATATAGTAATTGCCCTTAAGGCTGCGCCCGGTATACCGCAACTATTAATGATGGTATATTTAATTGTATCAATACCACCAGCAATACCGGTAACCGTTCCAGATGCATCTATAGTAGCCAGAGATGTACTGGAAAGACTCCATACACCGCCAGAGGTGGCATTGCCATATGGTGCCGTGGCACCGGTACATACTGTGCTGATTGAACCTGTAATTGCATAAGGATAAGTTGGTCCGGTAACGGTAATGGCCTTCATAACCGACATTGTACCGCAGGCATTAGTAATGGTATATATTATGGTATCGTTTCCTGATACCAGGCCATTTACCAGGCCTGCTGAAGAAACAGTTGCAATTGCGTCATCGGTACTACCCCATGATCCGCCGATAGTTGCATCGGTAAACGTTGTTGATGCTCCCGGACACACAGTTGAACTACCGGCAATTGCAGCGACTGTTGGCGATGCAACCAACAATGGGAAACGGGAAACGAATGTTCCGCAGCCGTTAACCACAGTATATTTAAAGGTATCTATTCCTGCGTTCACGCCGGTTACCACACCACCCGAGGTGATTGTAGCGATCGAAGTATATAGGCTGCTCCATGTGCCGCCTGTCCCCGCAGTTGTTAAGGTAGCTGTACTCCCAACACAAATACTTGAAATTCCGCTAAGTGTTACTGGTGCGCTTACGTTCACGGTAACAACCCTGAACACAGACCCGGTAAAACCGCAACTGTTCGTAACTGAATACCTGATGGTATCGATTCCTGCTGCAACCGCAGTCACCAAACCAGAGCCGGAGATAGTGGCTACAGAGGTGTTTGCACTGGTCCATGTACCACCCGCCGTACCATCAGTTAGCGCCAGCGTACTGCCAACGCAAATAGCCGACGAAGAACCAGAAATAGCGGCAGGCACAGGCGTACCGGTTATAGTAATATTCCTGCTTGTGGAAACTGTTCCGCATGCATTGGTAAGCGTATAGGTTATTGCTGCTGTGCCGCCAGAAACACCGGTAACAACACCACCCGAAGCAGATACAGTTGCAATTGCCGCATTGCTGCTACTCCAGGAGCCTCCACCCGGTGCTGTAGAATTGGTAAATGTCGCAGATGCTCCCATACAAAGCGTTGAGGCACCACTTGATGCAGTGATAGCACCCGGCGCAGAAACGACCATGTTGAAATCGGTATGGCCTGCCCCGCATGTGCCCGTAACTGTGTACCTTATTGTAACACCACCTGCTGCGACTCCAGTAACAACACCGCTTGCAGCAGATACTGTAGCGACTGAAGTAGCCAGGCTGCTCCACGTACCACCGCTTACTGTGGTGGTTAAAGTAGTTGTTGAACTCGTACAAATGTTAGTAGCCCCGCTGATTGCACCGGCATAAGTATTGACCGCAATTGATTTCGTTGCAACTGCGCTGCCACAGGCATTTGCAATTGTATAAGAAATAGTAACTGTACCGCCGCTAACGCCACGAACAACTCCCGTGCTGCTTACGGTAGCCAGCGCAGTATTACTGCTGCTCCATGAGCCGCCGGCAGGTGTATCTGCCAAGGTTGTGTTCGCGCCTATACAAACAGACGAAGCACCGGTTATAGTGCCCACAACCGGAGTTGGAATGACAGTAACTGCAAATGTTGCGGTAGCTGACCCACAACTAGTGGTCACTGAATAGGATATGGTTGTTGCTCCAGCTGAAACACCTGTAACAATGCCTGATGAACTAACGGTTGCTACAGATGTACTACTGCTCCATGTCCCACCTGTAGTAGAATCGGTAAGAGTGATTGCAGAACCAACACATGCTGTTGTTACACCATAAATAGTGCCGGCCGCAGGTGCAGGGCTAACTGTTATTGTCCGGGTTGCTACAGCACTTCCGCAACTGCTGCTAACTGTGTAAGATATGATAGTAGAACCCGCAGAGACACCAGTAACAATGCCTGAACTATTGATCGTAGCAACAGATGCGTCACCACTGCTCCACGTACCACCGCTTACAGCGTCACTCAGTGTAGTTGTTGAGCCAGCGCAAATAGCAGAAGTCCCGGTAATAGTGCCGGCAGAAGCACCTGAACTCACAGAAATTGTTTTTGTTGAAGTTGTTGTGCCACAACTATTGGTAATGCTGTAGCTAATAATCGCTGACCCAGCTGAAACACCAGTTACAACACCGCCGCTACTTACAGTTGCAATTGATGTTGAACCACTGCTCCATGTGCCACCTGTTACCCCAACCGTGTAAGTTGTTGTTGCACCGGAACATACTGAGGTAGCACCGGATACAGGCCCTACAGTGGGACCAGTAATTACCGATATTGATTTGGTTGCCCTTGCTGTACCGCAACTGCTGGTCATTGTATAGGTAATTGTTGAAGTACCGGTTGATACGCCGGTAATGACTCCGGAGCTGCTTATTGTAGCAATAGAGCTGAAACCGCTGCTCCATGTACCACCGCTTACTGCGTCAGTATAGGTCGTGGTAGACCCAATACAAACTGCAGGGCTTCCTGAGATTGTATCAGGGGTTGTTGTTGAACTTA
>CANCOG010000181.1 GCA_947379685.1 Flavipsychrobacter stenotrophus
CCATTCCCAACCTTGCGCAAAACCATTGGACGAACAGAACAATAAAATACTCAACAAAATATCAAAGCGTAAAACGAGAGTCTTATTGAATATCATCGGTAGAATTTTTACAATACAAATATAGCAAAAACAAATAAAAATTATATGCACGCTATACCCAACCCCCTCAATTAAAAAGCCCCCGTACACAGTACGAGGGCTCCAAAATATCACTATTAAAATTTAACCATTAATAATTAGTATAACCGCTGATCTGGCTATTGTGTTGCTGGCCGGTAAAGTCTTCGATGGCTGCAGAACACTGCATTTGTCCGTTAACGACAGCGGTCCATTTAACTGTACCCATTTCGGCGTCAAATGCCCAAAAGGTTTTGTCGTAGCTGCCTACATAAACTGTGCCTTTATATATGAGCGGACTGGCTGCAATTGAGCCATTGGTATGGTAGAACCACATGGTAGAGCCATCGATCACATTCAGGCAATACAGGTTATTATCCAGCCCGCCAATGTATACCTTAGAATTATAGATAACCGGTGAAGAAGTAACTGAAGTGTTGGTCTGATGTTTCCAGTTAAGGCCACCGGCTACGGTATCGAGGCAATATACATTGAAATCACTGCAGCCAAATACGCACTTACCGGCAACTACCGCAGGTGAACTTAGGATCGCACCCTTGGTTTTGTAGGTCCATTTAAGCAAGCCGGTTGTAGGCAAACCCGGAACCTGCAGGTAGAAACAATACATGTTACTGTCATTGGCACCACCTATGTACAGGAAAGAATCGCTGATAGCAGGAGAAGAAGTAAATGAATTCAACGGAACGGTGTAGTACCATAATGGAACGTTGCCAGATGCAGGACCATTCACCTTATCCACACAATAAACAGTACCCGCAGTACTTGCGAAGTACACATTATTATTTGCAATGGTTGGTGAAGACACGAGAGGACCATCGGCACCAAAGCGCCAGCTTACTGCACCGGTACCTGTATCGATAGCGTAAAGGCTGTCATTGGTGCAGGCAAGGAATATGTACTTGCCATCAGCAATAGGCGTAGCCTTTATGCTGAATGGAGATGCACCTGAAACCCACATTTTCTTAACTATGGCACCGGTTCTTGAATTCAATTTAAACAATGTATCGCACGCACCCAGTGGAGCCAGGTAATTTACCGTCCCCACGTATACCCTGCCGCCATATACCAGCGGAGACGCAAAAATGGAATTGGCGAAATTCACCTCCCAGTTTTTAGCACCGGTGGATGGGTTGTAGGCATAAACAATATGGTTATCACTTCCTGTAATTACTGAAGGAGAATATTGCGACGGCAATACGTCATCATTGCTGTACTTCTTGGTACAGGCCGAAAAAACTAATGAAGCCGATAATAAGGACAAGATAACTTTGGTCCAGCGTTGTGACATATAAGGAAACATTTTTTTAATAATTTGCAAGGTAAATGAAAAAATTAAAAATTAAAAGTAAAACCTGAAAAACAGGGATAATGCCCGCTTTTGCAACAATTTCTTATTTGCCGATTTGACAACTTTCGAAAACGTTGTCAAATTTATCGGATACCAAAGTTATTTCTCAGGCGTGGCACACTTTTGAAGTGTGCCACACCTTTTTTTGTGAGCTTGTTGCGTAGGTGTCCCACACCTCAGAGGTGTGGGACACCTATACCCTATCTGCACTGCGCTACCATGAACCGCCAAGGCTACCCTGAACGACCATATGTGGCACACCGCCACGGCGCGCCACATATGAGTGCTTTTCGTCTGTTATTTACGGTATATGTGATAGGGTGCAAAAAAAATATCCGTCTTATAAGTAAGACGGATATTTTTTCAAAAACGTTGGGTATTGCTTATGCGTGATTTACATTTAATTTCTCTTTTTTGCGCTTTACCTGATTTACTAAAGAACTAAAAGCCAGATCGAAAGATTCTTCAAAATTTTTACTCTGGTGCTTTACAAAATACGAGTGCTTGGGTACATAAACTTTAATTTCAGCAACCTTATCCTTTACCTGGTGCGAGAAATTGTCCAGTTTCAAATAAACTTCCGCTCCTATAATCTTGTCATGAAAAGTAGCGAGCTTTTCAATTTTTGCATTCACGTGGTCTAGAAGTTTTTGGTCGGCATCAAAGTGCACTGTCTGGATTTGAACATTCATAGTTTCAAATTTTTCGTTGTTAATTAATAATTCATCCTCTCGGATGGTTGAGTTTGTGAATTTCTTTTAGTCGCGCAATATTGTTGTGTGTATACACCTGGGTAGCAGCAAGGCTGGAATGGCCCAGCAGATCTTTAATAGCCTGTATATTGGCCCCATTTTCCAGCAGGTGCGTGGCAAATGTGTGCCGCAATACGTGCGGGCTCCTTTTTTGCAAAGTTGTTGCAGCTGAAAGGTACTTTTTTACAATCCTGTAAACGTAGTTCGCGTACAAAGGTTCACCACTTTCCAGATTGAGCAGATATACTGTATTGTATACTTTCAGTTCGCGCTTTGCGCTTAAATAATCCCTTAAAGTATCGAGCAAAGCCTGACTGACAGGCATTAACCGTTCCTTGTTACCCTTTCCCAGTATCCTAATTTGTGTAAGGCTCCATTCAATGTCGTTTTCTTTTAGTTGCAGTAATTCGTTGCGGCGCATTCCTGTGGCATACAACAGTTCACAGATGAGCCGGTCTGTGAAACCTGTAAACCCCTCAGGGAAATCAATATTATCCAATAAATGAGTTGTTTCCGATTCTTTAAGGTATGACGGAAGGCGCTTTGGCAGCTTTTGGGCATGCAACTGGCGTACGGGGTTCTTATCCGCTAATCCGTTTTTTTGTAAATACCTGAACCAGGAATTGAGACTTGAGATTTTTCTGTTGATAGAGCGGGACTCCAGTTTGGATTCCTTCATACCTGCCAGCCAGCTTCTTACATGAAAGTGCGTAACGGCGGTGAAGTCATCCAGGTTAAATTCGGCATTAAGGTACTGACTGAACTGTTCTAAATCATTCTTGTAAGCACCAATAGTTAGGGCAGAGTATCTTTTCTCGTATTGTAGATATTGTATGAAACCGGTTAGCTTGCCATCAACCATAAAAAATCCGTTACTGTAAATTTACAACTTTACAGTAACGGACACGAATATTTGATTTACTAATGCAGGGATCTCACTAAATGAATTACTTCTCGAAATCGCCGTTTGCGAGTTGTAATTTGTAAATTGCCTTCAGCACCATTGTGCGGTGCCTGATTGATGGCTTGGTAAATGACTGGCGGTCACGTAATTGGTTCAATACACGTGATTTTTCGTACTTTTTCTTGTACTTCTTAAGCGCTTTGTCGATGTTTTCGCAATCTTTTGAATCTATTATGAGCATATAATAATACCCCCTTTTACTGTATGGGAGTGCAAATGTACAAGTAAATATCATTCCAGCAAAAAAAATTGTGACTTTTAATATTATTTTTTGGTGAAAGTATTTTGGGACGTGTACAAGTGCTGTATTTGTGGTTGTTCCTACAAATATAATGGTAAAAAAGGGTGGCAGGAGGATTGCGGACAACCTACATGAAAGCGCCAAAAAAAACACCCGCCAAACAGCCAACCCAATGCCCCTACCCTTGCGACCTTCATTTTCCACCCAAATCCCGACACTTTGTGCCCTTCGTAATTCCCTTTGTGCCCTTTGTGTTAAGAATTACTTATGCCCCTACCTTTGCCCCATGGCCGATGTCCATAATACCGCAACCCGCAGCTACAATATGAGCCGCATAAAAAGCAAGGATACGAAGCCGGAAATGCTGGTGAGTCTAATGGTTTCTTTTAGCAAAAATTTCGTCAATATGAAACTGCAAAAACTCTTTTTTAGGAAGATACTTTTTAGGCATGATCAGCGAACAATTTTCTAGCCCTGCAAAATATTTATCGAAGTAGCTTTCCTTATTTTTCTTTTTGAGGTCGGAGGAAAAGATAATTTCATAGCGCTCATTGATTGCAATTAACCCTCGATCGAAGGCCGCATCATATAGACTCGACAAACAAATGCCGTTCTCCGGATTTAAACGTTCATTTTCATTCTTTGCCCAAGGTATAATGTGACTGGCAAACAGTAATTCGGGAATATCTATACCCGTTATGGCACATTTGCAGGAATAATTGGCAATTACTATTTGGCGAAAAACGTTCTGATTCACCCGAGTTTTGACCGCCTTGATTTTCGTCTCCCCTTTTAGGTCACCGATGTCAGTAAGTAAATCAATATACTTGGTTTCTAAGGTTTGATGTTGCTTTTCCGCCAATATTTGTTCACTTTCAAAAATAAGTGATTCCTTATTTTTAGAAAATTCATCCCAAATGGGCTGGCATTGCTTTTTGCCCCCAACCAAACCAATAATACCTCTCTGTTGATGGAATGGGTCACATGCTGCAAAATTGTTAAGCCGCATCGAAACCGCACCTGCTGTCCTGCCAATTATCAATGCCAACTCCTGAACCTCGCGTGTTTTCGCATCCAACTTCCCAAATGGCAACTTCAAATATAAATTAAAAGCAAGAATCAATTCCTCCCGAGTCCAAAGTTTTGCCTTCTCCACCATTGAAAATTTTCGATAAAAATAACCGTTTTTTTATGTTATTAACAACTTCTTTATTGCTTCGGCAATTCTTTTTGCAATCTGTGGTCAGGCAATTGTACTATCCTCATCTTCACAAGCTAAAAAAACATGATCAAACGGATTTGCCAAACAAAAATGGATTTGGTAATCCTTATCCCAATAGAAAAAATCTATCCAATGCGTTCGGGCACTGCAATAACAGCATGTTACAGGCTGGTCATTTAATAGAAGAACGTAATTATAAAGTAGCTTTGATTGGTATTCCATCGGCAAAAATTCGGCAAAGACAAACTGCTCACATTTGCTTTTAAGTCACGTTGAAGAAAATGTGGATAAAATCATCTCATCTCTCATCTGAAACGACGACGAGTCCTGCCGCTGCAATTGAAACTTCAATGATGAACTCTGCAATCAATATTTTGAAAATTTGCCTAAATTTGTTGTAAACAATAAGCAGGATGTCAGGTGAGATAAATGTTATACGGGAGGAAGTAAAGAAGTACATAGATAGTGCTGATGATCATGTAGTCAGGATGGTCTATGCTTTGCTGGAGGCAGATGCCAAAGACGATTCCTGGGGCGAAATGCCGGACGATGTCGCTGCGGAATTGGAGGAGTCAATACGACAGGCAGATAATGGTGAGAAAATTAATCATGCTGATGTTGTAAAAAAATATCCCCAATGGTTTACAAAGTAGAATGGACTCCCAATGCATTGAGCAGCTATGAGCGCAATATGTCCTGGTTGCAGGAGAACTGGACAACGAAGGAAGTAACTCATTTTGCTCAAATAGTTCAGAATAAGATATCGTTATTATCTGATCACCCGGAGATTGGCAGACCACGAAATAAAAGGCAGCCGAATATTCGGCAAACGGTCTTACACAAAAAAATACTGCTTATTTATCGGGTGAAGAAACAAACTCATGAAATCGAATTACTCCTCTTCTGGAACACTCCTCAAAAACCGTCTAAATTGAAAACGTAGTACGCCTGCCCTTAGTCGGCTAGCGAAACTTTGCACAGCGGAAATTCAAACTCTTTGCGAAAGGTTGACGGGCGTTACAAACGCCCTGCCGTGGCATCCTTCCCGCAGAAAAAGCGGGACAGGCTGTTACAAACTGAGGACGAGTGTGGTGGACTTTCTTTGTGGCTTGTTTTTCACTGAATGCAACCTATATACATAGACTGTAAATTGCGACTTAGCGCCTTTGCGCGAAACCTTACGCTGTCAATGAACGCCCAAACATTTCCCTCCTTCCCTCAATTTTATTTACTTTGCTGAAAAATAGACAAATGGCCAGTACATCATTTTATACAAGGATACAAAAGGAGTTGCAGGAGATTGAAGATGCGGGGTTGTTTAAGCGGGAACGCGTTATTGCTTCGGAGCAGGGCGCTGAAATTACAGTGAATGGCAGACAGGTGCTTAATTTCTGTGCCAATAATTATCTCGGGCTGTCGTCGCACCCCAAGGTGATAGAAGCTGCCCACAAGGCGGTAGATAGCAGGGGTTATGGTATGAGTTCGGTGCGCTTCATTTGCGGCACTCAGGATATTCACCGCGAACTGGAACAGAAGATCGCTACCTTCCTGGGAACAGAAGACACCATATTATATGTTGCCTGTTTCGATGCCAATGGTGGTGTGTTTGAGCCGCTGCTGGGTGAGGAAGATGCCATCATCAGCGATGAGCTGAACCATGCTTCTATTATAGATGGTGTACGCCTGTGCAAGGCCCGTCGCGGTCGTTACAAGCACAACAATATGGAAGACCTTGAGGCGCAGCTGCAGGCCAATATGGATGCCCGCACCCGCATGATAGTTACGGATTCTGTGTTTTCTATGGATGGTACCATTGCCCAGCTCGATAAAATTTGTGACCTGGCCGATAAATATGATGCATTGGTGATGATAGACGAAAGCCATTCGTCGGGCTTCATGGGTGCTACGGGCAGGGGCGTTCACGAACTGTGTGGTGTTATGGGCCGTATTGATATTATTACCGGTACGCTTGGCAAGGCCCTCGGCGGCGCCAGCGGTGGCTTTACCAGCGGTAAGAAAGAAATAGTGGATATGTTGCGCCAGCGCAGCCGACCTTATTTGTTCTCCAACTCACTGGCACCGTCCATTGTAGGAGCGTCAATCGCTGTGCTCGATATGCTCAGCGAAACAACCGCCCTCCGCGATAAGCTGGAAGAAAACACCCTCTACTTCCGCAAACGCATGACAGAAGCGGGTTTCGATATTAAACCCGGCACCCACCCTATTTGTCCGCTCATGTTGTATGATGCAGTGGTTGCCCAGAAATTTGCCGCCCGCATGTTGGAAGAAGGTATTTATGTTATTGGTTTCTTCTTCCCTGTAGTGCCACGTGGTCAGGCCCGCATCAGGGTACAAATATCCGCCGGCCACGATATGGCCCAACTCGATACCGCCATCAATGCCTTTATTAAGGTGGGCAAGGAACTGGAGGTTATTAAGTAATGATGTTTGTTTTTCAGATAAAATAGATGTGGAACACTTCGGAAGTGTGCCACATCTTTGTTTTAGGGAATTAGTAGTTATCCTACTTCACTCGTCCTCGTTACAAACGAGGACGAGTATAAGTTGGTCAATGAATATTGGGGCATCGATGGTTTATGGATATAACGGGCGTTACAAACGCCCTGCCGCAGCATCCTCGTTACAAACGAGGACGAGTTTGAGAGACTTAAATCAGGTGTGGCACACTTCTGAATTGTGCCACACCTATGTTTTTATCGATACCAATTTTTGCACTACCGCGGCAACAAATCGTTATACCATTTTTTGAGGAAAGCCCTGCCATTGTCGTGCATCACTCCCCTGAGCTTGGCTTTCAGGCTCACCATATCAACATGCCCCGAAGGCGTTGTTGGCAATAGTCTTACCTTCACTGAAGGGTAAAAATGCAGGTAAGATGACTCCAGCCCCAGCATAATGGCAAATAATATATCTTCGATTTCATTGTCATTGATGTCGGTGCAATAGTCGGCTGCGTCCATTGGCTCAATGAGCCCGTCATAATCACTGCCCATAACAATATGCGACCATACATCTATAAAACCATTGTTCAACCCTACGGCAACTATATGAAGGATGGTCAACCCAAAGTTGGCCACTTCCCTGCGGCGATCGCGCTCAAAATCATTCAATTCCCTGTCTGGGTCTACATCCAGATCAGTATCGGGGTCAGTATCAGGCATCTCCTTATAAGGAACGACAGGGAACTTTGCCTTCAGGAAATTAAACTCCGTGGTCGACAAATATTCAGTGGTGTGGTAGTTCGTGTTCTGGTCAGAAGCCAGCGCACCTATGATACGCTTGTCTAGGCTCAGGCCAATCATACCATTACTTTTGAGGATAGCAACAATATCTTCATCGAACAGATTGATCGTCCAAGGGTTGAAATAGTACTTTATAGGATCTGGTCCGCCGGAATTCTCCATAGCTATTATCTGCCCCTCTTCCAGTGGTGCCTCTACCGTTGTTAAGCCATCATTGTCTTCGCTGTTCACATTCAGCCACTCCCCTATCGAGCAGCCGGTTACACCCATGTGCGTAGCCAAAATAGGATGAACAAAATTGTTCGCCTCCCAAAACTCATACAGATCGAGTCGTGATTTCAGGCTCATATGCTTAACATCTATAAGTACCGGTGTTCTGCGCCCGTTGACCTCCATCCCATAAGCCGCCCTTATCACGTCCTTGCCCGCATCGGTAATACCAGATCCCTGCGGGTAAAAGTTGGGCTGATGAATGAATTTCATACCATATGCATGAGTAGCCAATGGCAGCTCCGCTATATAGGTGAGGTGGGTAAGCGTAACATACATCAGGTCCATTTCCTCCTGCCACATAGCACTAAACAGATGCCTTAGGCTATCGGCCGGAGTAAGTACCTGGTTGCAATTGGCTACAAAATCGTCGTACAACGCATCTTTTTTGCCCGGGTTAGGAATGGTATCCAGGTGATCGGGAGCAAGGCCAATCAGGTTTCGGTTTAGGTTGTGACCACCTTCCATGGATAGCGCCAAAGTAGTACCAGTAAGTGATTCGAAGTCAACAGTCTGATTCTTGCTACGGGCCAGTATATTGATTTTTGCAGTTCTATCAGCACGTCTTGAAGGACCAATATTGGCCATAATGCTATACAAGTTCAGTTCCTTAATAAACAGCCTGTAATAAGAAATGGTGCCCTCGGCCACGCTATCAAAATACCTTTTGTCCAGCGGGGAAACCAGGTTGGCTCTCAGCAGCAGCCCCGCCGCTCCGCCACTGGCACCATTCGCAATGGCATATTCCAGAGAAACAATGGCAGCGACGCCTATGCTCTCGCCGGCAGCCTGCAT
>CANCOG010000182.1 GCA_947379685.1 Flavipsychrobacter stenotrophus
GTTACTAAATTTCACATCACCATTAAATTGCCGCGCGGATATGATTTACTTTCAAATCCGGCACCGACTAATATTTCATTGGGTGAAAACGATATGGTGTATATTAAAAACTCAAGTTGGCATCCAGGGTCTGATTTATTTGAGATTGATTTTACCTGTAGCCGAAACCGCGCCACCTTTGAACCACAGGATTACGGACTGCTCCGGTCGTTTTATGAAGATGTGAGCAGGGAAGAAAATAAGGTCATTGAGTTCAAAAAGAAATGAGGTTAACAAATATTGCACTCGGAGATATTTCAATACCTTCACAATACAATTTCTAGTTCATGAAATCCCTGCTGCTGGTACTGTCATTGTTGCTATTAATTTCTTGTGGTCAGCAACATGATGTTGCCTCAGGCCTTCAGGCGAAAGCGGATAGTTTACAGCAAAAAACAGTTCACAGTTACAAACCCGGCCTGGGCGAATTTATGTTGGGGATTCAGGTGCACCACGCAAAGCTCTGGTATGCGGGACAGGCACAAAACTGGAAACTTGCCCAGTTTGAAATAGAGGAAATTAAGGAGGCGCTTAATGATATCAGGGAGTTTAATGCGGAGAGGCCAGAAGTAAAGTCAATATCCATGCTGGAACCTTTCATAGGTAGTGTTGAAGCATCTATTAAAGAGGAAAGTACCACGAAGTTTATTACACAGTTCGGTTTACTCACCAATACTTGTAATAATTGTCATATTACAACACACCACGAGTTTAACGTAATTAAAATTCCCACAATGCCTTCTTTTCCTAATCAGGATTTTAGTGTGCATCGATGATTTTGAAAAGGCTCATACTGCTAGGGGAACAAAGAACAATTCAACCCATTCGTATATTCTGAAAATTCTGATTCAGAAAGTAGTACATCACCCCTTCAAAAACCGTTCAACGAAACTACCCAACAACATTACGTCTACTCCTTCTATGGGGTGGGCTGTGCCGGGCAAGATACACAATTGGGCATTGGGCAGGGACTTGTATACGGCTACGGTTTCTTCGAGCGTTACCATTTTGTCCCTGTCGCCCAGCATTATGAGCGAAGGGTGGGAGATTGTTGAATAATCCCCAGTTTGCAACGGGTTTTCGGTACCCATTGCCAGCATCATTTCCCCGGTTAGCTGAAGTAGCTTTTTCCAGTCGGTAGGGGCATGCCGCAAATTGAGGGTTTCAGCGAATGCCGGCAATTTCTGTTCAATTTTTTCCGGATTGAGCATTTGCCCTTCTTTTGCGGCAATGGCTTCATCCCAATGAAATTTTGTGGCCAGGGTTATTATTCTATCAATTTTTTCAGGGTAGTGTTTTGCCAGGTACATGCCTACATAGCCGCCCATGCTATACCCGAAAACTGAAGCCTTTGAAAGACCATTAAGATCCATATAGGTGAGCACGTCTTGAGCAAAAAGGCTTATAGAGTAGGGTGCTGCCGGTTCTGGCAGGCCGCCATGACCGGAAAAGTTCAGCGTATGAACAGTGTATTTATTGGAGAAATATGTTGCTAACGGTGATAGTTGAGCTGCTGCTCCAATTGCCCCGTGAAGTATTATTAATTCCATAATTGCCAGATGGTAAAAATAACCAAAAAATAGCTACTTTTGCAACCTTCAAAACATGATTGAATGCAATTAGCAATAATAGGTACGGGCTATGTTGGCCTTGTGACAGGAACGTGTTTTGCCGAGACAGGCAATAATGTTATCTGCATTGACATTGACGAAAACAAAGTTAATAAATTAAAGCAGGGTAAAACCCCTATTTACGAGCCAGGCCTCGAAGTATTGCTAGAGCGTAATATTAAAGAAAACAGGCTGCACTTTACTACCAACATCACCGAAGGCATTGTTGGTGCAAAAGTGATCTTCCTGGCTTTACCGACACCTCCCGGCAAGGATGGCTCGGCCGATCTTCAATACGTACTCGATGTCGCTGCTTCGCTCAGTAAGCTCATAACATCATATACCGTGATCGTGAACAAGAGCACTGTTCCGGTTGGAACTGCTGAAAAAGTACATGCTGTTCTATCTGCACATCTTGATACTTCATTATTTGACGTAGTTTCTAATCCTGAATTCTTGCGTGAAGGTGTGGCAGTTGAAGACTTCCTTAAACCCGACCGCATAGTTATCGGTACCACTTCCGAAAAAGCCCGCAAGGTAATGGACGAATTGTACCAGCCTTACATCAGGCAGGGTAATCCTATTTATTTTATGGATGCCCGTTCATCTGAAATGACCAAGTACGCAGCGAATTCTTATTTGGCTATGCGTATTTCTTTCATGAATGAAATGGCAAACCTATGTGAAAGGTCCGGTGCAGATGTTGACCTTGTGCGCATTGGTATGGGCAGCGATAGCCGTATTGGCAAGCGTTTCCTGTTTCCCGGCATTGGTTATGGCGGCAGCTGTTTCCCTAAAGACGTTAAGGCCCTTGCATTTACAGCCCTTGAAATGGACTATGATTTCGAGATAGTAAATACAGTTATGAGGGTTAATGATCGTCAGAAACGTATACTGGGCGAAAAAGTAAAGAATTATTTCGGCAGCGACCTCAGCGGACTAACGTTTGCGATGTGGGGCCTCGCATTTAAGCCTGAAACCGATGATATTCGTGACGCTCCGGCAATTGACCTCATCAGCGAATTGCTGAGCGCAGGTGCACAGGTTCAGGTTTTTGACCCTGAGGCAATGGAGAATGTAAAGCAGATCTTTGGCGAAAAGCTTCAGTATGCTGAAGGTCAGTATGAAGCACTTAATGGCGCCAGTGCATTGATAGTGGTTACAGAGTGGAGTGAGTTCCGCACACCCGATTTCGATCGCATTGCAAAGAACCTCGTACACCCATGTATTTTCGACGGCCGTAACGTTTACTCTCTTGAGAAAATGCAGGAACTTGGCTTCTATTACGAAAGCATAGGTCGCCGTACCATTAACAAACAGGTACACGAAACGCTGGATATGCCACACCATCAGGTGGTAAGGGATAGGGGAGTGCTTGATTAAGTTATTGCACTTTTTGCGTAAATGGGTTTTCACAAGTTAAATTTCAACCACCTTTTTATATTATGGGTAAACGCATTCTTATTACGGGGGCAGCGGGCTTTTTAGGGTCGCATTTGTCCGACCGTTTTTTAAAAGAAGGTTTCAATGTGGTAGGTATGGATAACCTGCTCACCGGAAACATCAAAAATATTGAACACCTTTTCCCGGTAAAGGAATTTGAGTTCTATCATCACGATATAACCAAATTTGTACACGTACCTGGACCTATTGATTATATTTTGCATTTTGCCTCTCCGGCCAGCCCGATCGACTACCTGAAAATGCCTATTCAGACATTGAAGGTGGGTGCGTTGGGTACGCATAACCTTCTTGGTCTTGCTAAATCAAAAGGTTCACGCATACTGGTTGCTTCTACATCAGAAGTTTACGGTGATCCGCTGGAACATCCGCAGACGGAAGAATACTGGGGTAATGTAAACCCGGTTGGTCCTCGTGGTGTTTATGATGAAGCGAAACGTTTCATGGAGAGCATTACAATGGCCTATCATACTTTCCATAAGCTGGATACGCGCATTATCCGTATCTTCAATACTTACGGACCAAGGATGCGCCTGGATGATGGCCGTGCGCTGCCAACGTTCCTGAGCCAGGCTTTGCGTGGTGAAGATGTTACTGTTTATGGTGATGGTTTGCAAACCCGTTCTTTCTGCTATGTTGATGACCTTGTAGAAGGTATTTACAGACTGTTGATGTCAGACTACCCAAGGCCAGTAAATATTGGTAACCCATCAGAGATCACATTACTGCAATTTGCGGAAGAAGTCCTAAAGTTGACCGGTTCAAAGTCAAAGATCGTTTTCGAAGCATTGCCACAAGATGACCCGAAACAGCGTCAGCCAAACATTACAAAGGCACGCGAAATTTTGGGCTGGGAGCCTAAGATCGACCGTCATGAAGGTTTGAAGCGTACGCTTGAGTATTTCAAGCAGCATATTTAATATCTAATTTTCACTGTTAATATTTTAGCCCTCAACCTCAGCTGGTTGGGGGCTTTTTGATGCTTATACCAGATCCCGTTATTAACAAATATTGCTCCGGGAATTGGCCTTGCTTTTGATTTGTATTGTACGCGAACTGTTTCACCCATTTGATAATTGTGGTGAATATTGTGATGACAGAATAATAATTGGTCTCAGAAAATTTGAAGATCGGGTACCTATCATCACTCTAAAAGAAGCGAAAGAACGGTTCCAAGAGGTTGAATTTCAAGGAGCCGTTCAATTTTTGCTGTTGAGGCTCTAAAGAAGTTTGCAGAACAAAAGTGCCTTGACATCGTTGGTCAATATTGGTTATGAATTTCAATATGCATTGCAAAAGCGCTGCTGGTGCAGCTTTCGAATTGTTATTAGTTCGTTAATTGAATGTTGCATCAAATGTTAAGTGGTCAATTCGAATGCAATATTTTTATTGTTTAAAAAATATTTGTGATTTTTTTCAGAAAGTTGTTAATTGTTAACAAAGTTATCTTACCTTTGGTCTGCTGATGAAGGAAATGTGATTAATGCCAATTGTAAAACTCTCAAAACCACAACTTAAATCATTAACCTGAAAAACACATTTTTTATGAAACTCCTCTTGATCGCTCTTTTATCACTCCCTGTACTCTCCGTTTCAGCACAAAACAATAACAGGGAAGAGAAAACAGTTGCCAGGCATATTTTGCCTGATGTTACTTTAACCGCTCCAAAGCTGGATAAAGAAGAAGAATGGAAGAAATCTGTTGCTTCACATATTCCGCTCAAGGCCCACACGCCATATTATGATACCGTTGTAAGGTTTAGCGATGAACTTACAAGGGATGATATGGAGGCAAATGCCGTACACTATTTTACCAAAATATTCAATTCCAGGTCATATCGTCTCGAAACAGAAAAGCACAACTATACCGGCTATGGCAACTACCTTTTTTGCGCAGACAAAAGGATAGGCGCAACCGCGTTATATAAAGTGTATTACCGCGTAGATATTACGGTTAAAGGCAACAAGTATTATGTAGACATGTACGACTTTACCCTCGAAAACCAACATGCCGAAGTTAGCTTCGCATACCTCATGAAGAATGCAAAAGATAACGACCTGAGTGCAAAGAAAATTCTGGAGCAGTTCCACAATATTAACCAGCAAGAGATGAAAAAGATTTATGCATCTATGTCGGGTGCAGACCGCTCTGGTCCGGCAACAGCAAGTAACGAAGGCGCTCATTTTTATGGTGAGGCGCGTAAGTTCAGTGAATAATTCCAGCCTTGGTAAAAAATATACAGTGAAGCGTTTTTGCTACCATACCAGGTAGTAAAAACGCTTCACTTCTTTTTTACCAGTATTGTAAGTAAGCGGCGAAAGAATAATCTTAAACTCCTTCTTTACCCGTTTTTTCACAGGAATTGCCTTGAATTCATAGAACTGACTTATGTCAGCAAACTGACCTGCCATTAATTGTTCGCCTCCCTTGAGTGTATCGTTTGGGTGTAAGGAGAGAATTCTCTTGGTTGCCGGCGCGCCTTTGCTGGCAATTTCAATATTAATATTAAAGGAAGTTTTATTGATAAACCAGAATTCTGATACAAACATAGTACTACTAATTGCAGTTTCCCGTTGTTTCCAGGTTTCGGGTTTGTGCTTTTCAGGTAACAGGTAGTCACCTGGCTTGTCGTCGTAACTATTGTTGACTTCGCTTACTATCTTTCCATCATTTGAAAAGTTAGTTGTTGCAGAGTACCACTGAATTCCCCCGTCGGGTGCGCTGTGCCACTCTGCTTTACTTACACTCCCATCATCATAATAGCTGAATGAAACACTGCTGTTTCCCGCTATTTTTCTGAGATCCTTTTCGTAAATGACATTACCAGTTTTGTCAAATGCAAGTGCCTGCCCCCATCTGTTCTGATCATCGTAGCAAATTGAGGTTGAAATTTTACCCGACGTAAAATAGTGGTAACTGCATTTTTTGTATTCTTTCAGAGCCTTCGTACTTAGCGAACCAAGCATAATAGCCCAAAAACAAAAAAGTTGGTATCTGTTCATAATGAATCTGATTCCAACTTTCATGCCAAATAATATTATCGTGAATTATGCCTTTCTTTTAATGCTGCAACCAATTGATTTGGTTGTTTTAGGGTTTACTTCCTTGCCTGCAACAACGGCATCAATAGCATCGTTGATATACATTGTTTTGTAGCCCGCTGGGTCCGATGGATTGTCATTCATAGCGCCCTTGTATACCAGTTTCTTGCTGGCATCAAAAAGGAATACTTCCGGGGTGTGGTTTGCGCCAAATAAGTCGGCGAGTTTTGAGTTTTCATCAACAAGATATGGGGCAGTATACCTTTGTTTCATTGCGTATTTCTGCATAGCCTCATAAGAGTCATCTCCATCACGTTTTGCCTCATTCGAATTAATGATGACCATACCCATATGGTGGGCGGACGCGTATTGCATGGTCTTATTGGTAATTGACTCGTTTTTTACTACGAACGGACATGTGTTACAAGAGAACATAACCAGCAAACCATGTTCACCCATCGCACTTTTTAGCGTTACCGTTTTGCCAGTAGTGCTTTTCAAAGCAATGTCCATTCCTGGCAAAGCATCCCCTGGATTCAATTTGTCTGCGTTCTGTGCAAATGCAGCACCAGAAAATGTAAGGCTTACAAAAGCTGCTATAGCTAAAATTGACGATTTCATGTTGTTGAATTTTTGTAAAGATATAGATAAATGGTTTTACTTATTCACCACTACTTCAATTTTGATTGTTAAGGTTTGTAGGTGGTTTTGTATGAGTGGATTGCGGTGGGGGCGCTGGGTTTGATTCTAGCAAGTTGCTATCTTAAAGGCCGAATGTTGTGCCTTTAACTTTTTAATTGAGCGTGGATAGCTCCTGACCGGGTAGTAACCTGGGGCAGTGTGATAAAAACAAAAAGGTCCAGTCAATTGACCGGACCTTCTTACTTTATTTTTTGACCTTTTATTATCTGTTTTGTTCGTAGTAGGTTTTTGACTTCTTAACCAGTGATTCTTTTTTCTGGAGGAAGATATCGACCTTGTCTTTCGGGAACCTAACCTTGTAATATGGAGTAGGGTAGGTCTTGTAGATAAACTGGTCATAGTCAGGATTCCAGCGGTAGAGCAATTTTTTTTCTATACCCAATTCCATGGCTATAACTTCGAAAGCAATTGGCTGATCTACCTTGATGATACTCATGTTCTTCAGCTCATCATCGGTAAATACTGGTTTTTTTACTGAAATGTTGGTGGCCGTTGCTGCAGGTAAACCAGTTGCTGCAGGTTTTGAAGCCAATACTTCATTTATTGCTGCTGTAAGGGCTGCGGCATCTTCTGCTTTTAATTCGCTTCCGTCCTTACCGGTACCAAACTTAAAGTCAACTGGTATGCTACCCAGGCTAATGAACTTACTCAGGTTTTCGAAAATACTTGCTGTAGCAATGAAGGCAAGGACGTGCCCCTGAGTTTCGCGCGGCAGGTATTCTTTAATATCCCAGAAATTGTGGCTGCCTGTTTTTTCTATCGCTTTCTGAACTGGTGTAGGCCCGCTATTATAGGCGGCAATAACCAATAACCAGTCGTTCAGCTGACTGTACAAAAGATCCAGATACTTGGTAGCCGCAGTTGTTGATTTTGCCCAATCCTTGCGCTCATCGGTCTTGCGGTTTACAGAAAGACCCATCATTTTTGCAGTTGTTTCCATCATTTGCCATGGGCCAACGGCACCGGCATGGGAAACAGCATTGTGATTCAGCGCAGATTCAATTACCGCAAGGTATTTCAACTCCTTGGGCATCTTCTTTTCTTCCAGAATGTTATCAATAACCGAGAATGGCGCTGCGCTGTTACTTTGCACGCTGCTCAGTGTTCGGTTATTTGTTTCCATGTACTTGCGTACAAAATCATTCACGTAATCATCCTTATCGCCAAAATAAGCTTTTTCGCCGGCAAGGGGAACGTGTGAGTAACCTAATCTTTCAGATGTTGGGGTGTTATTGGCGAGTAACAAGGCTCCTGCCTTAGTTGGAGGAGTAGTTGTTTTTGCCAAAGAGTCTGCCTTGGTGCTTTTGGCAACAGGCGCGGTGGCTGTTGTTTTCTGCTGCGCAAAAACGTGCGTAGCAAAAACGGTAATAAAAACTGTTGATAAAAGAACTTTACATTGCATGTTTATCGTTGTTTAAGCGGTGAAGCATGCAACCCTATAAAAGGGAAGCCTACAAAAAATATTGATTCAATCCGGGGTACTTTACACAAATTACGCAATTAAGCGTTGGTTTGGGTATTTGTTGAAGGTGTACTTATTTTTTCCTTTTCTTTCATCCCTGATTCGATCTCACTTTTTATACCATCCTTAGCTTCATTAAATTCGCGAATCCCTTTACCCAGCCCTTTTGCAAGTTCCGGAATCTTTTTACCACCAAACATAACGATGATGATCAGTAAAAGCACTATCATTTCTCCACCTGAAGGCATCCAGGTAAGTAAAAGTGGATTAACGCTTAACATTGTCATATGTAAATTTTAAAGAGTAAACCTAGAATTATTAACTGGACAAAGATAGGGTGAAATGTTGTTACTGCCTACTAATGCATGGTTGGTTAGCAAAATTTAACAGTTGCGGGCGTGCCATTAGAATTTATTGAAAGTAAATTATTTATTAATAAAATATTGTGTCTCCGGATCAATTATGAGGCTAGCGTATGGGCAATCTGCCCAAAAAGCAATAGGTTTCGGGGAGCCGAAACCTATTGCTGCAAAAATATATTTTAAAACCCTGGAAAATCTATTCAACCACTAATCGCACAACATATTTCCTGCTATCAGTTTTAGCAGTAAGCAAGTACACACCAGCTGGTAAGCCGAGGTTTTTATCTTCGGTTTTGTTGGTCACAATTG
>CANCOG010000183.1 GCA_947379685.1 Flavipsychrobacter stenotrophus
GATGATCAGTAAAAGCACTATCATTTCTCCACCTGAAGGCATCCAGGTAAGTAAAAGTGGATTAACGCTTAACATTGTCATATGTAAATTTTAAAGAGTAAACGTAGAATTATTAACTGGGCAAAGATAGGGTGAAATGTTGTTACCGCCTACTAATGCAGGGGTGGGCGGCAAAATTTAACAGTTGCGGGCGTGCCATTAGAATTTATTGAAAGTAAATTATTTGTTAATAAAATATTGTGTCTCCGGCTCAAATATAAGGCCAGCGTATGGGCAAACTGTCCAAAAAGCAATAGGTTTCGGCTCCCCGAAACCTATTGCTGCAAAATATATTTTTAAACTCAGAAAAATCTACTCAACCACCAGGCGAACAACATACTTCCTGCTATCAGTTGTAGCAGTAAGCAAGTACACGCCAGCTGGTAAGCCGAGGTTTTTATCTTCGGTTTTGTTGGTCACAATTGACCATTCCTTTACCTGTTCGCCGAGTATGTTGGTGACCTTGATTGTTACTGTTTCAATCGTGTTGCTTTGCAACAGTAAGGTTACTGAACCTTGGGTTGGGTTAGGGTAGACAACCAATTGCTGTTGGTTGTCAGAAGGCGTTTTAACTGACGTTGCCGAATCGCAATAACCAGCGCTGTGGACAGTGAACGGATAAGTAGACGTCGTATTGCCGCATGAATTCGACAAAGTATAGGTAAACGTAACTGTTCCTGCAGTTACTCCGGTAACAACGCCGCTACCGGAAATAGTTGCATTACCATTGGATGCCGACCATGTGCCTCCGCCAATTGAAGCGAAAATACCCAAAGTGTGACCTTCACAAACTGTATCTGGGCCAGAGATGGTTGCGGCAGGTGGAACTGTAATAATTGTAATTGGGTAAGCTGAAGAACCCGTACCACATGCATTTGCGACAGCGTAAATAACACTGTCATTTCCAGCGGTTACTCCATTTACTACGCCCGATGATGCACCAACCGTGGCATTGCTATTAGTTACCGTCCATGTGCCACCAGTTGGCGACCCACTAAGTGTTGTTGAAGCTCCGGTGCAAACGATTGAGGACCCCGAAATTACAGGGACCGGTGGGGTGTTTACAAAGATATTGGATGTAATGTAGTTGTATCCGCAGGCATTGGTGGTGGAATAGGTTATAGTTACCGTACTTCCACTTACACCTGTGACATGACCAGTTACATTGATAGTAGCAATTGTAGTGTCGTTGGAAGACCAGAAGCCACCTGAGTAAGAAGTATCGCTTAATACAATGCTTGCGCCCACGCAAACTGTATCAAGGCCTGTTATTACGCCCATTCCATAACCCACACAGGTAAGAACCTTACTTACCGTATAGGTGCCGCAGGAATTGGTAACCCGGTAACTTAAAGTGTCCCTGCCTGGGTTAATGGGATAATGGGTGCCTGTTATAGAATCGTAAAGGCCAAAGACGGTGATGTTGCTTAATCTCCAGATGCCGCCCGAAACAGAGTCGATAGGGGTGGTGTAGCCTGTACCAAGACACAAACTGTCATTGGTGACAATCACACTAGGCTGCCTTTCGACAGTTATTTCCTTATATGTGCTGGAAGTACCGCAGATATTGGTCAATGTATAAATTACAGAGTCGGTACCTGCTGCTCTGGCTGTCAGGCTGCCAGAGGTATTAATTGTGGCAACAACCGAATTACTTGTTGTCCAGGTACCGCCTACTGCGCTATCGGAATAAGCAATAACTGAGCCGCGGCAGAATGTGTCAGTTCCTCCTGCAATGGCCGATGCCCGCCTTTGTATCAGTATTGTTTTTGACGATGTAGTTGTTCCGCATGAGTTAGTGAGCGAATAAGTAATCGTATCCAAGCCTGCAGCGATTGCAGTAACGAGTCCAGTTACACTTACTGAGGCAATAGCAGGGTTGCTGCTTGTCCAGGTCCCACTGGCAACGCTATCAGTTAAAGTAGTGGTTGTGCCGCGGCATATAGTATCGGCACCTGAAATTGCTGATACAGCCCTTTCAACAGTAACAAACAAAGTAGCCGTAACTGACCCGCCACAGCTGCTTGAAGCAGTATAAGATAGCGTAGTGGTGCCAGTGCTTAATGCCCTTACCACTCCTGTCGTAGAAACAGTAGCTGTTGTCGTATTGCTACTCACCCACGTACCTCCTGCAGATGTATCGCTAAATGTGGTCGTGCTGCCCAGGCATAATGTTGATGGGCCGGTAATTGCACCAATGGTATTACTTTCATAGGCGCCAATGTCGACTGTGCCTTCTGCATTTCGTGTTGAACCTGTTATATCTATTATTTCACCTGCAACTATGTAGGCGTTGCTACCGGCATTAACACCTGGGCTGCAACTTTTTAATTTCAATCCATCGTCGGCGGTGCCCCAAATGCCATCACTACCAATAGGGTTGGTACTGTCGCGGAACTGAGGATTGGTGCCAGTAAATATGTTATTGGAGAAAAGGAAGGTGCCTGAGCCTGCAACGCTTGTGTCAGCGGAGGTGCTCGTTCCCGCACTTTTGTAGAAAATGTTGTTGGCAACTTTTACCAGGCCGCCAGTGCCTTCAAGCCTGATTGCCCCACCGTACCCAACGGCTGTGTCATTCATGAAAGTATTGTTGTAAATATAGTTTCTTGAGCCATTTACCAGGATTGCGCCGCCGCCCTTTGTTGTGCCTGTCCCAGTACTTTTGTTGCCAATAAAAATGTTGTTCAGTAAGGTGTCAGCACAAGTACTGCAAATTCCTATACTTATAGCCCCCCCTTTGGGAGCATAATTGTTTAAAAATACATTTCCATCACTTTTGAAAGAACTATTTCCACTATTAGCGACATAAATTGCTCCTCCTTCGTAATAATATGCACTGTTATTAGAGAATATGGTATGTTTTATTGTAATTGTACTGTCCATAACGTAAACACCACCGCCATATCCAGAGCCATAATTGGTGTTATTGTCAAAGATGCAACTGTCGATGAACGGATTTGATTTGGTTGAAATAATTCCACCATGGGTGGACCACCGTATTGTTGATTTTTTTACATTCAGAATAGATGAATTATTGTAAATGGCAGAGGGGTTTGAATATAGATAACACGAAGTAATATTTGTAATAGCGCCGATAGAAACCACTGCTGAGGTGTTATAATATAAAACACCTACCGTATCATTAACCATAGTAAGTGTCGAAGTGTCATTTTCGATCCCAGCACCGCTGTAAGTAATCTTGCAATTTGATATGATCGTATGTGAGTTATTTTTATTGTAAATCACACTTGCGCCCGCTCCTGAGCCAGAATAGTTGTTGTGATCGAGTGTGCAATAGTCGAAAACCGTCGATGACGCATCATTCATAATTGCATCGCCATTGTAAGAGGAATTGTCATTTATAATGCAGTTCTTAAAAGTATCCGGAGATGAATAGTTGTATATTGCTCCGCCGTAGGTGGATAAATGAGAATACCTGAAGTTAGTATTAGAAATAAACTGGCAACTGTCGAAACGGCCGGAAAAATAGAAATTGGCAACCGCCCCTGCGTAATTTTTTGATGTGCCGTAGAATGTTGAATCGCCAGATTTATTTGAATTAAATGTACATTTTAGGAACTGTACATTGGAACTAGAGTTGAAAACTGCACCGCCATAAGACAACGCAATTCCTCCCGAAGACCCTCCATAACCTGTTAGTGCTGCATTGGTATTAAATGTACTATTGCGTACAGATGATCCTGTTGTATTGATGAAGTAAATTGCACCGCCGGTGCCGTTTCCGCCTACTCCGCCGCCGTATCCCGACCCGGAGTATCCCACACCGCCATCGGCCTGGTTACTGGTGAAAGTACAGCCATTGATTGCCAAAATACCAGATTCATTGTAAATGGCACCACCGAGGCCCTTCCCTCCGAAACCGATGCCGCTCATTGAACCTCCGCCGCCAATATTTCCAAAGGCAAAGTTACCAATGAACTTACATTTTTCCAGATTGCATTTTGCCTGATAAGAGTACATCCCGCCTCCGAAACCATCGCCACCTGTATAACTAACGCCATTATTGTTTTTACCGAGTGCCGTGTTATAGGAAAATGTACAATTCTTTACCAGCAGTTTGGTTGTCGAATCATTTTTTAGCAGCAAGCCACCACCGGTATTTTGATCTGTACTAATGCCATTAAAATTTTTTGTTGTTGTACCCTTGGCCAGTCCATTATTGAATGTGAATCCATCAATAATTACACTATCGGCAGTAGGTGAAAGGCCAGCAATTACGCCCACATGATAACTGTTAATCGATCCGATCACGCCGTCCAGGTAAGAGATGTGAGTCGTGTCCCTGGCAGAGATACTGCTTTCGGTGCCCACAAAACCGCCATAAACTTTCAACGCTTTTCCAATGCCATTGCCCCTGTAAAAAGTAAATGACGTATCGCTGTGGTTTGATGGAAGTACGCTTACACCGTCTATAGGAGTGTATGCACCCTGCGCTACCCAAATCTGGACTTCTGAAGCTGTGCTGGTATTTGCCGAGGCCAAGGCTTTTGTCAGGTTCTGATAGGCGTTACTCCAACTGGTACCCGAGTTGGCGTCATTTCCGCTGCCAATGTTTACATAATAAATAGTTTGTGCGGACAGGGCTTGGCCGAAAAGCACAATTAAGGTCATAACGAAGGCGAAACGCCTTGCGTAGAAGTTAAAATACATAGTGTTTTGTTTATAAGTAATAGATATATACGCGGCAAATATAGGTCAATTAGCGAGCCACTAATTTAGTTGTTGATAATTTAACTTTTTTATTAGCGAATATGCTCCAGTTAATCCCGTTTGACAGATCCTTGGGTATACCTCCTCCATTTTTCAATTACCTCGGTCATGTCTTCGGGTAGTTCGGAGGTGAATTTGATCAGTTCATTGGATTTCGGGTGTGTGAACCCGAGCTCCTTGGCATGCAGCGACTGGCGTTTTATGATGCTGAAACAATTGTCAATAAACTGCTTGTACTTACTGAAAACAGTCCCTTTTACAATGCGATCTCCGCCGTAGGTCGTATCGCCAAATAGAGGGTGCCCAATATGTGCCATGTGTATACGTATCTGGTGGGTACGGCCGGTTTCCAATTGCAATTCTACAAGGGTAGTATAATTAAAGCGTTCCAGTACTTTGTAGTGGGTAATGGCTTCCTTGCCATAATCGCCTTCAGGAAATGCCGCCATTATTTTGCGAAAACGCAAATTGCGTCCAACGTTACACTCAATAGTTCCATGGTCCTCTTCCATATCACCCCAAACCAACGCTACATATCTCCTGTGAACCGTATGCGCCTTAAACTGAGCCGACAGGTTGATCATGCTTTTTTCCGTCTTGGCGATGACTATTAATCCTGTTGTGTCTTTGTCAATACGATGTGCCAATCCAACTCGTGGTAAAACATCGGTATTCACTTGTTCTTTTTGCAGATAGTAAGATACCCCATTAACCAGAGTGCCGGTATAGTTTCCACAGGCGGGATGAACCACCATGCCGGCTGGCTTATTGATAATCAATACTTCATCATCTTCATAAGCAATGTTGAGGGGCATATCCTCGGGTATGATCTCAGTGCTTTCGGGTCTGCGGGTATCATAAACAATAATATCGTCATTCGGCCTTACGCGGTAATTCGATTTTACTTTTTCATTATTGACCAAAATCATCCCTGCATCAATGGCATTCTGCACCTTGTTCCTAGTAGCCCCAACCAATCTCACCATTAGGAATTTGTCGAGCCTGAGGGGTTCCTGCTTTTTGTTGGTCACCATATGGAAGCGGACTACCGGTTCATCACTAAGCTCGGCAACGTCCTCATCGGGGTTTTCATCGTCCCAGGTATCTTCCACTAATATGTCATCACTCATGGCGCAAAAATAAGTTGATAATGTGAAACTAACAGCCGGAAATGATTTTTATCGGAAATAGTGACGGCGGTTCACGCAAAGTAGCGCAAAGGTGAGGCGCAGAGTGGTGCAAAGTTTGTTTTTTGAAGAGGCTGAAGTTGGCGATAGAAGGCGCAAAGATGGTGAGGTTAGGTTTTGGGTGTAGGTGTCCCACACCTTAGAGGTGTGGGACACCTAAGCCTATGTGAGATTTGACAACTTTTTAAAAGTTGTCAAATCTACCCAGTTAAAGGTGCTACTGCTTTTTAGAATTTAGGACACATATAAGTCTCTTTGCAATGGTCCGCCCGGAGTTACTGCATATTGTTCGAGATCAGATATACCTGCTTTCTTAAGCACGTCTTCGTCCAGGAACAGGTTACCGGTACATTCAGTTGATGGTTGGTTAAAGATCCAGGTTGCAGCATCGGCCAGTATTTGTGGTTTACGGCTCATGCTGGCCATTTGCTCACCACCCAAAAGGTTTTTTACCGCTGCCGTTGCAATTGTTGTTACCGGCCACAATGAGTTAGCTGCTATCCCGGCCTTTTTGAACTCCTTACTCCATCCCAGTGTCATCATGCTCATATTGTACTTACTTAATGTGTAAGCAATAAAGGGAGCGAGCCATTTCGGGTCCATGTCGAGTGGGGGAGAAAGTGTAAGAATATGCGGGTTTTCTGATTTTTTAAGGAATGGAATGCAGTGCTTGGTGACAAAGAACGTACCCCGAACATTAATATCGTGTATCAAGTCAAACCGTTTAGCTTCCGTCTGTTCTGTATTGGTGAGCATAATTGCGGAGGCGTTATTGACCAGGATATCAATACCACCGAAAATGGTATTCACTTTTTGCACAGCAGCAATCACTTGTTCTTCGTCCCTTATATCGCATTGCACAGCCAAGGCCTTTCCCCCAGAATCGTTTATTTTCTGGGCAACACTATTTATGGTTCCACCCAGGCGCGGGTCTTCATTAACTGACTTCGCTACAATGGCTACCAAAGCACCTTCGCCAGCCAATTTGACTGCAATAGCTTCGCCAATGCCCCTGCTGGCACCCGTAATAAAAGCAACTTTACCTTTAAGCATGCGATTTTTTTTGTGTTCGTGAACAGTTTTGTAAAAGTAGGGGCAAAGGGGCAATAATGCTAATTGGTTGGGTACTTTATATCGGCAAATGTACTTCGAGGAGCTATATGAAGGAAGGTTGCTAAAACTGCTTTTATTGTTGAAACAAAAAGTGCCGCATACAACCGTACGCAGCACTTCCGACACTTGCTAATTTTCACTCACACTAATCAAACACACATTTTACCCCAATTATAATCACCACTCATTTATTTAATACTTAAGCTTTTACAAACTCAACGCTTGCGTGTACCTTAACGTCTTCACCCAGCATAACACCACCGGTTTCTGTAGCGGCATTCCAGCTCAAGCCGAAATCTTTACGGTTTACCTTTCCTTCTATTGTGAATCCTGATCGGGTATTGCCCCATGGGTCAACAATTGTACCACCATATTCTACTTTCATGCTTACAGGGTTGGTTACGCCATGCATTGTCAGGTTGCCGTTTAACGCATACTCTTCATCGCTTACTTTTTTCATTTCAGTACTCGCGAAAGTGATCGCCGGGTGGTTGGCCACGTCGAAGAAGTCAGGTGACTTCAGGTGCCCGTCGCGTTGGTCGTTGTTGGTTGACAGTGAATCAACATCTGCACTGAAATTGATTTTCGCAGTTGTCAGGTCGTCGCCCTCTGTTTCTACAGTTCCATCAAATTTTTTGAAAGAACCGGTAACATGAGCGATCATCAGGTGCCTGATCTTAAACTGAAGCTCTGAGTGTGAAGGTTCGAGTATCCACTTTGTTGTTGCCATTTTGATATGATTTTGATTTTTTTGAAAATACGTGTTTGTACATGCAATATTACTATTAAAACCTGACCTCAGCATGTTAAGCAATTAATAATTTACTATAGGCAAATAGGATTTGTTTATAGGCTGAATTTATAGCTAAACATGCAGCACTATTATCGTAATCTTAGAGAAGTGGAGGTAGGCAATGCCCGTTAATTTCCTATTTTTACCGCTTCATCTTATTTTTATGTTCAAAAACTGCTGTTTAGCCATTGTCGGTATTGTTGCGCTAGGTGCCTGTCAACCAAAGCCCTCGGGAAATACGCCATCCGAAACACCTATTCCTTTAACGGCAAAGGATGTGCATACCCAGAGTAATGCCGACAGCATCAGTATTTCGCACCTTGACCTGGATATAAATGTAAACCTGGAGCAGAAGCGGATAAGTGGCTGTGCATTATGGACAATTACCAACACCCACAAATTAAAAGAGCTGAGACTAGATACTTATGATCTGTCCATCGATAGTGTTTCAGTAGACGGAACAAAGGTGCCATTTAGGCTGGGTGAAAAAGTACCACACCTCGGGAAGGCACTACATATACAGATTGGAGAAAACAGTAAACAAGTAATGGTGTGCTACCGTACCGGTGACAGCGCCCGCGCATTGCAGTGGTTGTCTCCTCAGCAAACCCACGACAAAACACATCCGTTCCTCTATACACAATCGGAGTCGATCTATGCCCGTTCGTGGATACCTTGCCCGGATGGGCCGGGAATCCGTTACAGCTATGCCGCACGTGTAACTGTACCTAAGGGGCTTATGGCATTGATGAGTGCCGAAAACCCTCAGCAGGTAAGTGATAGCGGTATTTACCATTTTAAAATGGACATTCCTGTTCCTGCATACCTGATGGCATTGGCAGTGGGCGATATAACATTTAAACCCATTGATAACCGCACGGGTGTATATGCTGAACCCGGTATGATTGAAAAAGTTCGCTGGGAGTTTGAAGATGTGGGCAAGATGGTGACCACCGCCGAGCAACTTTATGGCCCCTACCGCTGGGGCAGGTATGACATTCTGGTACTGCCTCCGGGATTCCCGATAGGGGGAATGGAGAACCCAAGGCTGACTTTTTGCACGCCTACTGTTATTGCCGGCGACAGATCGCTTGTTAGCCTTATTGCCC
>CANCOG010000184.1 GCA_947379685.1 Flavipsychrobacter stenotrophus
CATTGGTGTTCCTCTATAGTTATACCCGGCCCAGCCTCCACCGCTATAAGGGTCAATAAAAAATGTAGATGGGGTGTCTGACGACCAAATAACTGCTGGAGACGAAATTCTCAATGTGTCCATTTGACCGCCGCAATAATGGGCTGCCGCAAGGCTGGGCATAGTTGGAGCTGGTATTACCTGAACACTGTCAGTAACATAAAATGTGGTGCCCATTGCGGTCAGTGTATAGCTGATTACGGTGTTCCCGGTAGCCAGACTACGCATTAAACCTGTAGTGCTATTTATTGAAGCAACTGACGGATCAGCACTGCTCCAGGAACCACCCGAAACACTGTCCGTGTAATAGACGGAATCTGAAATACATATATGCCGGTGCCTTTGAATACCGAAACCTACTTTTATGGTGTCAACCGCGGTACACACATTCCCTGCAACAGTATTAAGGTAAGTAACCGTGGTCATGCCGGCCGACTTAGCCCTCACAAAGCCCGTTGTACCATCAATAGCGGCAATCGAAGAGTCCGTAACATTCCAGGTGCCTCCGGCAACGGTATCGGAGTAAGTCGTGGTGTCGCCTATATACAGCCTGCGCCGGCCGGTTATACCGGTTGTGATTTTCACTGGTTTGTAAGTAGTACAATAGGCATGGCCCGACATAAAATTACAAGTGAGCATTACTGTGCCAGCCGATATGCCCCGTACTATTCCGGTGGTTGATCCAACCTTGGCAATACTGGTATCGGCACTGGACCAGGTGGCAGTAGCTATAACCGAATCAAAGACGGTACCGCTGCCACAAACAGGAATATGGGATGGAGTGTCAATCCCCGAACTTATATCCATATCTCGTACCGAGAAAAACAAACGGCATGCTCCGGGCATATTGTAGGTAACCGTAGGTACGCCAATAGTTTTTGCGGTTAGAAAGCCGGTAGTGGGGTCAATCAATGCGAGGTTGGTGTCGTTGACACTCCAGGTGCCACCAACATTGGCATTGAGCATTGTTAATGTATCGCCAACCATCATAGGAAAGTGCGACCAGTAAGCATAAATAGGAGCGATAAAGCATTGGCTGCGGGCAGCGAAGGAACAGAGCACAATAAGCCCGAAAATCAGGATCTTTTTCATAAAGGTGTTTTTAAAAAGTTAGGGTAAACGGTTTATAAATGGGTAATAACTAAATCAAATATACAAATCATAATGTAAAAACAAAGGAAATGCGATAAAAAAATGGAATTTTTCCATAAATTAACTTGCAGGGCATGAATCAGAAATTCAAGCTGAGTATATTAATATCTTTCAAATAAAAACATAACTTTGATTGCGCCACTAAAACATGTAGTTAATCTGTGTGCGTTTGCAAAATTCATCCGGTCATGAAAAGATATATACTCTTCTTGCTTATGCTTCCATTTATGGTGCACGGGCAATCGGTTGCTATTTCTTGTCCGTCCGATACAATTTGCACCGGGGTCACCGTTCACTTTACAGCAACGGCAGCTGATGTTGTTGCTCCCCATTTTCGTTGGCAGGTAAATGGTACTGTTGCAGGCAGTGACTCGGGCTCGTTTTCAACTAGTACACTGAACACAGGAGATTCTATCCAATGTTTGTTGACAAATACGGCAGGAGATACGGTTTTCTGCGTTTCAAACGTCATAGCAATGGCAGTAGATTATTTTCCTGATGCTGGAATTATCACTGGTTCTGACATAGTGTGCCTGGGAGCAACAATTATTTTAACTGACACAATGGTTGGTGGTTGGTGGGCATCCGCCAATAATAATACAACGATTTCAGGTGACACGGTTCGGGGTGGCCGGCTAAACTCAAGTGAGTTCTGGGACTATGCATCAACGGATACCATTTATTATATTGTTGGTAATTCATGCGGTTTCGACACCGCAAGAAAAGCATTAACAATTGAGCGATGGCCCCGTGCTTCTTTTTTCCTGGATAATTCACCGATCTGTTTGGGAGGTGTAGTCTCTGTGAACGGGGAAGCAGGTTACCGGGGGCACTTATATTCATTATATGGGAATGTTGGTTGCAATTGGTGGGCGGTGTATGGGATACATCTGGGAAATGATGTTTTAGTTGGGATTGACAGCACTTATTGCGGTGTTGATACCTTTAAAATGGGTACAACAGTTTTTGATAATCCTCATGGAGGTGCAATACTCGCATCAAAAATACATATTTGCGCAGGTGATTCTGTAAGGCTTATTGATACTGGTTCAATTGGATATTCGAGCCAATGGACTGCCACAGGCGGTCATGGAGGAGTCAATGGAAACGGTTGGTTTTTCGGAACAAGTGCAGGCGTCGAAACGATTCACTTCGTTGTTTCAAATCAATGCGGATATACATCAGCTTCAAAAGATATTACTATTGATCCTCCTTACCCCATTAAAAATGACACAAACGTTTGTGTTGGTGCGACCATCAATCTTGCTGATAGTTCCGGAGGGGGCACATGGAGTTCAGTAAATCCACTTATTGCAAGTATTCACCCGGTTACTGGGGGCGTTACCGGGATATCTGGTGGTGAAGATACAATTGTGTACCGCCTTCCTTCTGGCTGCAGTACGAAAACTACGCTTACTATTCATCCATTGCCTGCACCTATTGTAACGGACAATATTGTTTGCAGCGAGTCCGAATTTACTGTTACCGAATCAGGTGGGATATGGAGTGTAGACAGTAGCGGTATCCTCAAAATGTTAAATCCTTATGGTGGCAATTTCATTGCAAAAAACAAGGGCTTTACAACAATAAAATATACGCTGCACACAGGCTGCTTTGATACTCTGAAGATTTTGGTTATTGACTGCGACCAACAGATTAATGTTTTTCCGAACCCTGCGACCACAGAAGTAGTCATTCAGGCGGATACGTCGGCGTATCATGATATAGTTATATCGAACCTATTGGGGCAGATTTTAGTCAGACAGCCAATTAAGTCAGAAATAACACAAATCGGCATTGCATCGTTACCCAGAGGGGTGTATATCATCACAGTTTATGGGTATTTTGGTTATACTTTCAACTCGAAAATTGTCAAAGAATGAGGTTGTTGCGTTGGGATAGTCCTTTCAGCAACCTGCCATAGGCTGGGTGACTATTCTCCGGAGGAAGTTGTTTTTTGCTTTCACATAAAATCATTATTATTGTTCATTCCCCCCAGAACAATTACCCGATGAGCCGAAAAAGCAACGCCGGAGGTGCAACTCCAGAACAAATGTCAACTAAAATAGAGGCGATGCCCACCTCGTCCGAATCAACGACCAATCAAATTCTTTCTGATAAAATGCTGAAAAATTTATTTTTTGGTGGTCTGCTGTTTATGTTGTTGCTCACATGGCTTACCGGCTTTAAATCGGGCTATCACCAGGATGAAATAGATATGTGCGATTACGGCAAGGCTAATATCGCTTACTATATGACCGGTGGAAAGGATACCTCCTTTATGGGTAGCACAAAGAAAAACCATGAGCTGGATGAGTTTATCAGGTATTATGGCAGCGCTTTTGAGTATATAGCAACTGGTGTTAATATTTTGACGGGACAAAACGATGGAAAACAGCAATACAAGGTCAGGCATATTGTCAACCAGTTGTTTGGTATTGTGGCCCTGCTGTTTACCGGGCTTATTGCCCGGAGGTTTTCCGGTGGGTGGGGTGCCGCAATATTGGCATCCTGGCTAGCTTTCTTGTCACCTTCGTTTTCGGGGCATTTCCTGTTTAATACCAAGGATGTACCCTTTTGTGCCGGCTATGTAGCAACTGTATATTACATTATTTGTTTTCTGGAACAACTGCCTGTTGTTTCCTGGAAAACAACTTTGAAACTCATGGCTGCATTTGCCTTTACAACCGATATTAGGATTGGTGGCGTACTTCTGCTCATGTATCTTTTCGTTTTTACTGGCGTTTATGTAATTGCACAAAGGAAATCGATAGGGGAATTTGTGCAAAGCAGCAAGAATCTGGCCGTAAGGTATGGAGTGGTTGTAATAGGTGGCCTGGCTTTAGTTGTGCTGAGCTGGCCTTTTTTGTTAAGGAGCCCGGTTAAAAACATAATCGAGACTTTGGGCGTTATTAAGAAATACCCGGTTAAGATATACGTCAACTTTGAAGGGGAGACATTAGAGTCACTAAATTTGCCTGCAAGCTACATTCCTAAATTACTGAGCCTCACCATCCCTGTCTTTTTGATTATTTTTCTGTTTATCGGGTTGCTGCTATGTTGTTACAATTACCGGAAACTCAATCTGAAAATTGGTGCATTGGTGCTGTTTGCAACTATTTTCCCTCTTTTTTATGCTATAAGTACGAATGCTAATCTGTACTGTGGATGGAGGCATTTTTTATTTATTTATCCCGGGTTCTGCATTTTTGCTGCAATGGGTGTGGTGCAGCTATTAGATTTCTTCAATAATAGGATGGTCAAAATTGCGCTGCTGTCTGTTTCTGGTTTATCAATGGTGCACCCCATTTTATGGTCGGTAAAAAATCACCCTTACGAATATTGTTATTTCAACGAAATTTCAGGTGGATTCAAGAACATATTCTACAATTACGATACCGATTATTGGCAAATGACTATGGAACCGGCGATCGACTGGATGATGAAAAATGAGCCCATCGCACAATCAAAAGACACGGTATACATTGCTACAAATATTCCGAGAATTCTTAAAAATTATTTGTCCACCCAGTACCCAGAAGCGACAAAGGTAAAAGTTGTTGATGTGGGATGTTCGTCACGTAACCTTATCAACTGGCATTACGCAGTCTTTAATAGCTTTTTGATAAAACCAGACTACCTGGAGAATTATTTCCCCCCAAAGACGATGATCCACTCGGAAAATATCGATGGGCTTCCGGTTACTGCAATTCTAAAGGATACTTCAAGGTTAGATATGTTGGCAATGGATGCACTTTCGCAAAATCATTCCCAATTAGCTGACTCATTATTTACAGCTTTCATCGCAAAAACCGGCGATCAAAATCCTGCGGTCGATGCGTACTATGCAATTGCGAAAGCACAAAAAAATGACAATGATGCGGCTATTGTCTTAGCAAATGGAGCATTACAATATCATTTGGCTACTCTGAATGATTATTGGTGTTATTGCGGAATGGGTCTTGCATATACGAATAAGCGTCAGTTTCAGCAAGGCATTGAAATTCTGCAAACAGCAATTGATCTGATGCCCGGAGAGCAATATGCCAGAATACTGCTCGATCAGGCGCAAGCACAGATGAATGCACAGAAGCAATAAATTCGGCGGGCATTTTTAGAGTGCTTAGCGGCTACGGTTAATCTGTGCTTTTATCAATCAGGTCATTGGCCTCTTTATTGATATTGCGTCCTTTTCCGAACATATATCCAGCCGAAACACCCAGTATCCTGTTCTTATCAATTTCGGTGCCGGGGCCATAGTCCTGAAAGCCAACCGTGTAATATAGCTTGAAAAATAGGCCGGTAGGTAGCTCATATCCTGCCATCAGGTTAATACCCAGGTCGTTGCGGGGCACAGCGTTTGGTCCCGAATCCATTCGGGCAAGGGTAGTGTTATTGAATGCAGTATCGCTTACTTTGCCCTGCGAATGAATTTTGTTGGTGCCATACAAAAGATAAGAAAACGTTGCACCGATGCCCAACATTACCCTTCCCTTCCCTTGCCTTCCTGTTTTGTACACAACATTAAGTGGAATGTCCAGATAATTCAATCGGAGCGTTTCGTCTACAGCATTGTTGAGGCTGTCGCTTGTATAGAAAGAGAAATTCCGGTTTTGCCCCCTGGTAACAAAGTACAGGCCTGACTGAAAATAGAGCTTCTTGTTAAAGCCTACATCCCCCAATCCTCCGATTCTTATTGAAGGTATTGCGCTGGAAGAAGCGGCAGTATATCCCTGGTCGGGTGCGAAACGTACTGTACTAATACCCAGCCCTAATTCCGGACCATATCCCAATTGGGCTACAGCTCTTCCCGTTATAAACATGCAGATGATGGTAAGACCGAGAATAGATTTCATGAGCGCGTTTTTTTTGGGTGGTGATTGACGGGCAATTTGGTGTGAAATTTTTTTACATGCCCATGCCATTTCCATTATACGGGTTCATTTTTAAGCGCCTGAGTTTTTCCTTACTGTTTTTGAAAAAATAACCGATCACAACCCCTGAATTTTTGTTCTTGAGCACATTGTCATCACCGCCCGGCACGCTCATATTCGAAAAGCCAACCTGGTAAAATACTTTTACAACAAGACCCTTCTTAAAATGGTTTCCGGCAAAAATGTTTAGCCCTACGTCAAAGGGCCTGATGTCATCACGCTGATCGGTACCCACATTTATCTGACCGCTTGGGTCTGGGGCAGGTGCATTGCTGTATTGTTTACTTCCGAAAAGATTCAGGGCCAGATAGGGGCCTATGCCCATGAACGCCCTGCTTTCGTCATTTTGGCCTAACTTATAAACAACATTGAAAGGAACTTCCAGCGTATTAATAGAATAATCAACATCACCTTTTGCGCTGTTTTGTTTATACCCGTTCATGACAAACAGAAAGGCAGGTTGCAGATAAATGTGTTTGAAAACCTGTCCATCTAGGCCAAAACCCGCCCTGGCACCCCATTTCGAAATAGTATACCGGGTCTGGCCGCCATCCTTGCCAAAGTAGTCGGACGACACGGCGCCGGCCTCAATGCCAAATTGTGTTTTTTGCGCCAGCAAAGTAGTTGAAGCAGCGCAAGCGAGGAGCAGGAAAGTGATTGTTTTGTTCATGTGTTAGAAAGTCGGTACAAAAATAACTAAACGTTGTTTATAGTTTGCTGAGCATCTTTAATTCATGAACTTGCCGATGTTACCAGAAATCTAATTTGCTATTTGGTGACGATCTCCACTACATCAGTTTTGAGTTTCCTATTGTATTTGTTGGTTTTTTTCGTGGAAATGAGCAAATCCGTATGGCTGGTTTCAAAAACGCCTAATGCCCATGAGTTGTTATTGAACAAAGCAAAGTAGTCTGTTATCTTCATTTTACAGCTAAACCGCGACATGTACTTATGTTTCTTCCTTTCAGTATAAATGTACTGTACACTGTGTGACCGGGCTACAATTGTTTTACTCGTTATGCTGAGGCTATCCAGTTTTTTCGTGATTCCGGTTGTGTAATAACTGAAGTTTAGGGTGACACTATCGGCACCAATATTTTTATCATTAAAGGTAGCATCCATCACCACACGGTTACCATTGCCCTTGAATTCGGCAAATTTGAAGAAGTACATATTGTGGTTGTCTGGAATCGTAAATTGCTCATAGATACGCCCCTTTGCCCTTATGGCTCCGGGTTTTAATGGCAGGCAACCTGTAAATAGCAACGTGAAAATGCAGGTAATCAGTAATAGGGTGGTAAATGAAGTGAGTTTTTTGTTCATGTTAATGGGTGTTTTCTGTAATAAAGTCAGCCTTGATCAGTTGTTCAACACTTTTTTGACTGTTGCCTAAAATGCTCACAAGGTACTTGTTACAGTTGAGTGGTGTATAGATCTTGTATCCGATAAACCTTGATGAGTCCAGTGAAGCAATCAAAACCCCGGATTCGAGGGCTTGTGCTGAATTTACAATGTGATCTTTATATTTTTCTGCTAGTTTATGCAGCAGCTCTTCTCTTTCCCCTCCAACTAAAAATGATAAGAATATAGTACAGTCATTAGCCTGCACAATACTTAATAAAGGCAATTGAGGAGTCTGGAATGTATTTATGTTTTTGTCGTAAAAGGCACCATTATAGGCTTCTTTTCTAAGTACACGAGCATGTTCAGGTAACCGGAAAGAGTAGTTTTTCTCCGGGATAATATTTCCCGATTGCCCGCCACATGCCAGTAATATCACTGAAAGCATTGCAACAAATACGAACCGCTTGCCCAAAAGTATGAGGTGTTTATTTATCTAAAAAAAGAGGCGGTGTTGCCGCCTCTTTTCTAAAAGTTAGTCAGAAAATTATTCTCCCGTTACGATAGTTTCATAAGAAACGATCAGGTTAAGGATGTTGCTTGACTTAATATCAACAGATGAAATTTTAGAAATTCCACCGTTCTTCGCTGCTGTCCTGATACTTGCATCGGCATTGAAGAATAATACGCCAAGGTATCCTGTTGCTTTTGCACGGCCAACTTTGCTACCCATTGGGTTGCTGGTTGCATTTACAGGCATGGTAATTGAGCAAGAACTCAACAATGCAGCAGAAATAGCTGCAACAGTGAACATTTTCAGTCCAGTTTGTATTTTTTTCATATTTTATTGTTTTGCTGCAAATGAACGATAATTACTTTTAAAAAGCAATGATTTTGGGCATAAAATATTTTATCTGATTTATAAGGGGTGACGGATATGCCTGTTCTGCTATAAATACGCATTATAATATTGTAGCAATCGTAATTGCCGTCTTATGTTCGAATTGCTTTTCGCCGAGCCTGGCGATCCATTTTATTCTTTTTATAGCATTAGAGATAAATGCCTCATCTGCATCCAGCAAGGATTCCAAGGTCAGTGGCTTTTCTTCTATTCCTGTTATGGTAGCCAGCAAGTGCCTGCGCATTACACCAGCAACACAGCCTTCAGCCAAAGGGGGAGTGAAAATTGTACCGTCTTTCACCCAGAAAATATTACCGATGGTACTTTCAATAATGTTACCTGCTGTGTTGGTAATGAGGGCATCATTCCATTTGTTTGCTTTCGCCTGTTTTGCGCCAATTGCATAAATGAGTGCGTTACATGATTTCAGGTTGCTGAGTGAGTCAGCGCTCTTCTGTAACCCTTGCGCAACGCCAACTACAAGCCAGTTTTCGTTAAGTTGGGTGGCATCTTCAGGCAACGCGAAACATT
>CANCOG010000185.1 GCA_947379685.1 Flavipsychrobacter stenotrophus
TACACGCAGGCTATCGAAGAAAAATTTCTCTGATTCTGGCTTGCGTTCAATGATCTTGTGTCTGCCATCGGGGGCTGTGAGGAAGATATTTTCCGGTGCAGTTTCAAAATTCACGACCGTATCGTCATAAACATACTGCGGTTGTAACAGAAGGAATTTTCCATCCATTTCCTTGAGCAGCAACTGGAAACCTGGCTCGGGTGCAATTTTTTCCACCAGCATTGACTCAGGTACCGTTACCTGGTATCTTTTTTGCAGGAGCGGGATCATGTTTTTAATAACAGATAGTTTGCCGCTGATTGGTATTTTTATAAAGCCATGCTCGAATTGCTGCAGCATGTCCATGTCCTCTATTGCCGCCGGAATGTGCAACTGACCATCAATTTCAAAAATGAAGCCCCTGTAGTTTACAATTTTGTCTGATGAGACAGGGATGCCATTTTTTTCAATGTTCAGCTGTATAGTAATGTACCGGTCGTCGACTGCAACCTGGAAGGAAAAGGTCAGCAACTCCGGTCCTAATTTAACAGGTTTAATATTGGCTGAACTGAAAGTTCCAGAATCCAGTTTGTATGTATATTCCTGTGTGCAGAGCAATGGCCATAGGGAGATGAGTTCTCCAAAAATGTAGTGTTTCAAGGTGTTAAGTGCCTTGCCATCCATTTGTTGGTAAGGCGCAGAGTAATGGTACATGCTCTGGTGCCCCTTGCCCTGCATATGGGTTTTTACCCCGTCATCCGTTATGCGCAAAACGGCTTTATAAAGGTCGTCGGGCAGGCCTGTAAGCAGGGCCAGGTTTTCATGCTGGTGAATGCTGAGTTTCTTGAATGTTTCCCTGGTATTTTTTGATTGTACCTTGATCAATTCGAGTTCAAAACCAAGTTTAAAATGTTGTGAAACCATATTAAACAAGAACCCTATCTCGAAGTCGATCAGGGTTTCGCTACCAATGATTGGCCTGCCAGAAAAACCACCCGCTGATTCTGGAATTAGGAACGAGCGGAGCGCTTTGACCTTATCTCCAATTTCTTCCTTCCAGATCCAAGATGGTGGCTTTATAGTAAGGTTGTCATTATAGTCGTCCTTGAATTCGAAGTCAGCGGCCTCTTTGTCGTTAATGGTCAGTCCATATGGTGCGAGTAGTTTGTTTTTCTCGTCATCGCGTATCCTGAATTGTTTAAAGTAGTCGCGGCCATTTGCCAGGAAAAGGTGTTCGAATGCAGCTTTTACATGGGTGCAGATCCTGCTCTTTTCACCGCAATCGCATATGTGCGAAAAGGTGCTGTAACGGTTATATTTAATTTCAGGATGGTATTTTATAGCCTTCGTTTTATTGAAGATGAAGCGGGCATGATAATCGGGGTCATTGGTGATATTGACCAGGACTATAGATTTAATAGCATCCCGGTTTACAATTTTGAAATCGATAGCGTATATGACGCCCTGCACATTGCCTGCGCCAGCTGAAAAGGTCTTCCATGATACTTCTTCTTCGCCAAATAGGTTGACTCTTGAACTTACAGTCTCCGCTATCGGTGTTGGTTTATTTTCCGGTGCCTTTGGAGAGTCAGACGGCCATATTGCGTTTTTTGGAAAGTTAGTGTTGCCAACGGTTAATAGGAGCTCTACATGACCGAAGCTCATAAGGTATTTTGAAGTAAGCAGTTTAAATGCAGCAATGACAACGTGGGGGCAATAATTATTTTGTTTTATGAACTGGCATTGGCAGCTATATGCTATGTCCTTGCCTGAGAAATCAATTGTCGCATTATAGAAGGAATCGGGATCGCTGTCATTTGTAACTTTGATGGAAAACTTTTCGCCAATTTCCACCAGGTAAACCCATTGTTGGATTTTTTTGTAGGAGATAATTGCATCTCGAATTACATCGGATGGAAACGTCTTTAATAGTTCCAGCAAATGGTCTCTGTTCTCATTCATTTGGTGCGAATTTACCTACTCTTTTTCAAGGCATTTAAATTGACATAACCATATTGTGCACAATTTGTGAACAACCGAATATTTTTGAATAAAGTGCAAGTTTTAAAACGGTTGTTCATTTATCAATTATATTCGCATTTAAAACCGTTTTATGAGGGGATTACTAGCTGTAATGGCGTTTTTTATATCATTTGTATCTGTTGGACAGGATATTAATTACAAGCTTGCAGGCGATGTACAGCGCAAGTGGATTGGGGAGAGTATAATACTGGATAAAAGTGCTGAAAATTTCACAAATCTGACGTTTTATAAATACCACAAGGTGGTTGAGTATAATCGAAAATACAATGCTTCAAAGCCGATTTTGGTTTGGGATATTGTAGAAGGCAAATATCTGAATGACGAAAATATCGTGATACAGATAGGCAGTAGAAAATATCATCTTCAATTTTCCAAAACCAACAATGGCAATGATTTTATGACCCTGTCATCGGGCGGAGAAGGGGAGAATGAGGAGTACATCATTAAGACGTTTTATGCGGAATAGAACTTTCTGGCTAATGCCGCAGTGTATTGTTTGAAATTCCAAAGATCAAGTCTGTTTAGTATTTTTCAGTTAACCATGAGTCTATTTGGTTTTGATTTAAACAGTTCGTTTTTCCCGTAACTTTGCGGCCTGAAATATTTATGGTAAAAATTGGCAATATAGAGTTGGGGGAATTTCCTTTGCTGCTTGCTCCCATGGAGGATGTAAGTGACCCGCCGTTTAGGGCGGTATGCAAGGAAAATGGTGCAGATCTGATGTATACAGAATTCATATCATCGGAGGGTCTGATAAGGGATGCCATGAAGAGCCGGCGAAAGCTGGATATTTTCGACTATGAAAAACCGATAGGGATACAGATATTTGGTGGCGATGAAGATGCCATGGGGTTGTCCGCCAAAATAGTAGACACTGTTAAACCAGACCTTCTCGACATTAATTTTGGCTGCCCGGTGAAAAAAGTAGTATGTAAAGGTGCGGGTGCTGGTGTATTGAAGGATATTGAGTTAATGGTGAGATTAACCAGGGCATGTGTTAAGGGTACAACACTTCCCGTAACGGTTAAGACCCGCCTTGGTTGGGATGCCAATTCAAAAAATATTGAAGAAGTTGCCGAACGCCTGCAGGATGTAGGCGTACAGGCGCTCACTATACATGGCCGTACCAGGGCCCAGCTCTATAAAGGAGAGGCTGACTGGACATTGATAGCCGCTGTAAAAAATAACCCCAGAATTAAGATCCCTATTTTTGGAAACGGGGACATAGATAGCCCGGAAAAGGCGCTCGAATACCGGAACAGGTATGGTGTTGACGGCATTATGATTGGCAGGGCTGCAATAGGTTATCCATGGATATTCAGGGAGATAAAACACTTTTTCGCGACTGGTGAAATACTACCATTGCCTACAATTGAAGAAAGATTGCAGGCAGTGCGCAAACATTTGTATGGTGCGCTGCAGTGGAAGGGACCCAAGGTCGGAATACTGGAAATGCGCCCGCACTATGCCAGTTACCTGAAAGGCCTGAGTCATGTTCGTGAGTTCAGAACAAGGTTGGTAATGACTGAGGATATTAATGAAATTGAGCAGGTGCTTGAGGACATTAAGGTGTTTTACGCTGACAGGATGGAAATGGCATAGTTTCCAAGCGGGGTGATTTTGTCAGGAGATTGTTTTTTTACCTAAATTTATTTGAATCTGCTTTTCGTAGCTTCTTGCAGGCTAAGGAAAACGTATATTTGAGGGCATTAACCACACCATCAACTACATATGTTTCCCAGAGGGCAATGTAACCACCAGCCTACTGCCAGTTCCATTCTTATACTCACGTTCATCTTGTTGCTTTTTGCATTATTTATTTCCTGTAATAATCTAAATAAACACAATGATGACTATTATGATGCTTTTTTCCTAAAGCAACATAAACGTTTTGCTGATGGTCAGATGAATGGATCGATTAAATCAGTTGATTCGTTTTATCTGGCAAATGGTGCTCCCTCAGTTGGGTATTTGAGGTATAAATGGGCAAATTTTAAATCAGGGTACTACTACTTTAGAGAAAAGTTGGATCTGGCTGCTATATATGTAGATAGCTCGATACTTGCGCTGGAAGGTGGTAACATTACATTGAAATATGCAGGATTGTACGCCGACGCCCTTAATGCGCGCGGAGATTATTATTATAATACCGGCGAAATTGACAAAGCGTTCGGGTACTATTCTCGTAGCCGGGCGGTTTCTCTAACCCTTCAAAATAATAAATGCGCCATAGGTAATCAGGCATATCACCTGGGCATGATCACCTTTCGGCAGGAAAGGTACGGGGAGTCGGTCGCCTATTTCAAGCAATCTATTGACGGGGTGAGCAATTGTGGATGCGACTCGGTGACCTACTACTGGCTACAGGAGATATTTGGAAATACCGCATTAGCGTATACCCGATTGGGTTTAAATGACAGCGCTAAACTTTATTACCAGCGAGCTTTGATTTTTTTAGACTCAGAAGCGCCCAAATTTAGTTTCAGCGGGAGACAGAGGAAGATGGCGGAAATAGCTCGTGGGGTAACAATGGGAAACCTCGCAAAAGTCTATATTGCGCAAAATGAACGCGATACCGCTGAACAACTGCTGCAAAAGAGTATTGCCATAAACATAAGACCAGGGTATCAGAATTTCGACGCGATGTTTACCCAAATGCAGCTGGCTGAATTATATTATGATGAAAAACGGCTTCCCGAGGTTAAAAAAAATCTGGTTGGATTGAGGTTTGCACTAGATACTGTAGCCAATACAAGCGTAGAGCTGAGGTGGCAAAAGCTGATGTACACGTATTACCTCGATATGAAGCAGCCTGCACTTGCGAGCGGCTATATGGCGGCATTCATTTCGCTCAAGGATTCTTTAGATAATGCCACTAAAAATCTAAAGAAAACTGATTATGGCCAATTGTTAAAGGAGCAGGAGACACAGTATCAAATAAGGTTGTTGCAAAAGGATAATCAGTTAAAGCAATGGTATCTTTTTGTATCGATTGCTTTAGCAGTTATGGCATTTGTTATTATTGTGCTGGTCTATGTGAATTACAGGAAATCGAGAAAAAATGTAAATGAATTGACCCGCCTTAACGGGAGGATAAATGAGCAGAAAGACGAGCTGGTGCAAAGCAATCAGGATAAGGACCGAATATTACACGTTGTCGCACATGACCTACGAAGCCCCATAAGCAGTATCATGATGCTCAGTGAGATCATGAAAAGCGAATCGCAGGATAGCGCCAATGCCGAGTCTCTGAACATGATTATGAGTGTCTCACAGAGTTTGCTTAGCCTCACTACAGAACTCCTGGAATTCAGCGGAGAGAATAACCATATTGCACAACTTCCTTTTGAAATTGCCGACGTCACCGAACTGGCAAAGCTTACAACAGGGATACTTCAGTTCAAGGCAGGAGAAAAGAACCAGAAAGTAAACCTTTCGCTACCTCAGGATCAGCCCCTGATCAATTGCAACAAGGATAAGATAATACGGGTGTTCAATAACCTGATAACGAATGCAATCAAATTCAGCCCGGAAAATGCAACTATTGATGTGTCGCTGACAATTAACGGTAAGAATGTGCTCATAGTGGTAAAGGATAATGGGATAGGCATCCCTGCCAAATTACTGCCCCGTGTGTTTGAATCATTCACGTCCGCCAAACGCTATGGTACTGCCGGTGAGCGTTCGTTTGGGCTGGGTCTTTCTATCTGCAAGCAAATAGTTGATGCCCATAATGGGCGCATTTGGGTGGAAAGTGCGGAAGGGCAGGGCAGTGCCTTTTTTGTCGAACTTCCATTGGCCTCAGATAAAAAATAGTTTATTGCTCATGACCCGGATAGGATTAATTTCTGATACACACAGTTACCTGGACGAAGCTGTTTTTAAACATTTCGACCAATGCGATGAGATATGGCATGGCGGCGATTTTGGTACCCTGGAAATTGCCGACCGGCTTAAAGCATTTAAGCCTTTAAGGGGGGTGTACGGCAATATTGATGGTACAGACATCAGGAGCGATTTTCCTGAAAAACTCCGATTCAGGTGTGAAGAGGTAAATGTTATGATGGTGCATATTGGCGGGTATCCCGGTCATTACGTTCCGGCAATAAGGAGAGAGTTACAAGCTGAGCCGCCACAGTTATTTATAACCGGGCACTCCCATATTTTAAAGGTGATCTACGACGATAAATTGAAATGCCTGCACATGAACCCTGGTGCCGCCGGCAAAAGCGGCTGGCACAAAGTGAGAACACTCATCAGGTTTGTGATTGACGGTGCCAATATGAAAAACTGCGAGGTAATTGAGCTGGGGCCGAGATAGTACCTAGCCCGCCTGATTCTGAAGCCTCGCAAAAACAATAAAATCTGTTTGTGGTATCTTAGCTTCCATTGTCTGCCTGAGCATGGTAATCAGTTGTCCCCTGTGATAGGTGGAGTGGTTAAATACGTGCAACAGTATCTGGTAGACGGGAGTTTCGTGGGGTTGGTTTTGGCGGTCGGGGTAGTTCAGGATGCTGTTGAGGGAACCATCATTCTGTACATTCATAAAGCGCTCCAGGCCTTTTGACGATAGTTGCCAGTTAATGCAGGCATCTTCAAAGCTGCCTTTGAAAATACTCTCCGCCCAAAGGATGGTTTCAGACTTCATGAGGCGTTGCAGCCATATATCTTCGGCGCTCCATGTGTGGCTCACCGTTGCCCGTATGGTTGGGAAGCTGCTGGTCATTAATTTGTCTATCTTGTTCAGAGGCAGTTGCAGCATCGATTCAATGACCAGGTTATTAGCCCAAATATTATAATTTGCGTATTGCATCAGTAATTCCTTCATGGTATCTTGTAACTTTACTGCGAAAATAGGATATCTAAAATGATTGATAAAAATAATTTGACTGGTTTTGATACTGTTTGTCTTCATGGCGGGCACACCACGGAAAGCCATAGGGCACATCTGACGCCCATTTATGCTTCAAGCACCTACATCTATGAAAGTGCAGAGCAAGCTGCTGCAATTTTCAGGGGCGAAGAACCCGGATATATTTACGGCCGTTGGGGTAACCCAACCATAGCCGAGGCAGAAGAGAAGATAGCATTGTTAGAGGGTTACGGACTTAAAGATGCACAGGGAGGCCCGTTAAAACTAAAGGCGATATTGCATGCCTCGGGCATGGCGGCTATTTCAACGGCCTTGCTGGGCAACCTGAAAGCAGGTCATAAAATTATTACACATCATTCGTTATACGGTGGCACGCACGAGATCATCGAGCGCATTCTACCTGATTTTGGTATCGAAACCATCATTGTCGATTTTCATGATGCAGATAAAACCGCTGATGCCATTAAGGCTGACACAACCATCAGGCTGATGTTTATTGAGACACCAGCCAACCCTACTTTGCAGTGCCTTGATCTTCAGTCACTGTCGGCACTGGCAAAAAGCCTGGGGTTGATTGTTTGTGTCGATAATACATTTGCTACACCTTACTTGCAGCAGCCATTTCGTTGGGATGTAGATTATGTCGTACATTCTACAACCAAATTCCTGAACGGTCATGGTACAGCCATCGGCGGGGTACTTGTAGGAAAGGATCTGCAACGCATGAAAACAGGCATAACCAAAACGCACCGCCTGCTGGGCGGAAACAGTAATGCGTTTGATGCTTTCCTGCTGACAAATGGCCTGCGGACCCTTAGCCTTCGTATGGATCGTCATTGCAGTAATGCTGAAAAAGTTGCAGCCTATCTCAATGGACATGCTGCGGTAGCACATGTTAACTACCTCGGCTTAACTGACCACCCCGATTATGCAACTGCCACCAAACAAATGAAACACCCCGGCGCTATGCTCAGCTATGAGTTGAAGGGTGGCTTTGACGCGGGGGTAAAGTTCATTAACAGCCTGAAGATTTGCACAAATGCAGTGTCCCTGGGTACCTGCGATACATTGGTGTCGCACCCGGCTTCAACTACACACATGGGCGTATCCCGCGAGCAAAGACTCAAATTTGGAATTACCGATGGCCTGATCCGCATGAGTGTTGGCCTGGAAAATATCGAAGACTTACTGAACGATCTGGAGCAGGCTATGAGTTAGTTTTTGCTGAGTCGCTCCTTAATAATATAGTTTATCCAATGTAATATCGTGTTCCTCGGTAGGTACTTTGTCTATGATTTGAAATGGGTAACAAATACCCAGTTTAAATGCTTTTGCCTGTGTTTTTAGAAATGTGTCGTAGTAACCAGATCCATACCCAAGTCGGTTTTTATTAACATCAAATGCCAAACCGGGGATGATGAACAGATCGAACTCGCCGGTGAATTCTGAACTGTTGGAAGGATGCTGCGTGCCATAGATGCCAGCTTCCAGTTCACTCAAAGACCGTAGAATAAGGTTTTCCATTTTGCGACCCTTGAGTGCCTTCGGGGTTACTACTGTAACGCCTTTTGACAGCAGTTTTTTAATCAGTGGCGTAATATTAATTTCCGTGCCCATGGGCAGGTAGGTGTGAACGACTTTGAAATCACGTTCAGCTATTAAAGCTTCCAGCCTTTCACATATAGCCAGGTCGTAACGGGCTTTTTCTTCAGTGCTCATTTCTGCCCTTTTTGCAGACATGGCTATTCGTAAGTCTTTCTTTTCTTGCATGGTGGGAGAGGGATCTAACAGCTGAGTTTGGACAAAGTTAATACAGGGAGGCAAAGAGTATATCGGACAATGTAGCCTGATTTTTATTTCGACAAAATAGTTCTTGAATGCAGATATTTGCCGGTGGGCACTGCTTTTAAACCATACCGGATTTTGTGCGTCCAACAGGCCTCAAGGTCAATCTTAATGAATTTGTGAAAATTTTATAGGATACGTGCTGC
>CANCOG010000186.1 GCA_947379685.1 Flavipsychrobacter stenotrophus
ATAGCTATTATCTGCCCCTCTTCCAATGGTGCCTCTACAGTCGTTAAGCCATCATTGTCTTCGCTGTTCACATTCAACCACTCCCCTATTGAACAGCCCGTTACGCCCATGTGCGTAGCCAAAATAGGATGAACGAAATTGTTCGCCTCCCAAAACTCATACAAATCGAGTCGTGATTTCAGGCTCATGTGCTTAACGTCTATCAGCACCGGTGTTCTGCGCCCGTTGACCTGCATCCCATAAGCAGCCCCTATCACATCCTTACCTGCATCAGTAATACCAGATCCCTGCGGGTAAAAGTTGGGCTGATGAATGAATTTCATGCCGTAAGCATGAGTAGCCAAAGGGAGCTCTGCTATATAGGTGAGGTGCGTGAGCGTAATGTACATCAGGTCCATTTCTTCCTGCCACATGGCATTGAACAGATGCCTGAGGCTATAGGCTGGAGTAAGTACCTGGTTGCAATTGGATACAAAATCGTCGTATACTGCATCTTTTTTGCCTGGGTTAGGAATGGTATCCAGTCGATCAGGAGCAAGCCCGATCAGGTTTCGGTTCAGGTTGTGACCACCTTCCATGGATAGCGCCAAAGTAGTACCTGTAAGTGATTCGAAGTCAACAGTCTGATTCTTGCTGCGGGCCAGTATATTGATTTTTGCCGTTCTATCGGCACGCCTTGACGAACCAATATTGGCCATAATGCTATACAAGTTCAGTTCCTTAATGAACAGCCTGTAATAAGAAATCCTGCCCTCAGCCACGCTATCAAAATACCTTCTATCGAGCGGAGAAACCAGGTTGGCCCTTAGCAATAAGCCGGCAGTTCCGCCACTGGCACCATTGGCTATTGCATATTCCAGCGAAACGATGGCTGCGACCCCTATATTCTCTCCGGCAGCCTGCATCTGACTGAGACTACACTGGCTGCCTAAAATATGCAGTTTTCGCCTATCGATACCCGCAACGATATCATTATTGGGGGTAACCTTACTCGCCAGCGCTTCCTGGGTGCGGTTACTGGGGTAATTGTCTTCGAATATCGACAGACACTGCTTAAACAGCGGGTGATAATGAAAATCAAAATACTGATTCATAACGTTTATTTTATTTCAAATAGGAAAATAAAACTAAAATTACAATAGGCAGATGATAAAACAATGTCATAGCGACATTAATTTAAGACCCTTTGCAACGAAATAACACTTAAACATGCACCTCCAAAAAATACGGCAATTCTTAAAAAAAAATGCCCGGTTTGTAACCTTCTACCGGACCCGTGGCATGATATTTTATACTTGACCTGAAAATTATTTTCATGAAACACCAACTACACGAAGAGGCCGCCAGGTATTACACTGAAGCCGCAAATCACCACATCGAGGCCAACAAAAGCCTTCAGGACGGAAACGACGAACGGGCCGCATACCATGCACAAGCTGCTAAGGGTCACAGCCTGAGGGCAATGGAAAAATCGAATGAAGCCGACAAGGCTCATGCTGACAAGCAAATCCCGAAGAAAAAGAATTAGGGCTTTGCCGGCACAAATCGGTTGTGGAAAGCGCTTGAAAGAGCTGCTCAACTTGAACGTCAACAAGGATATTATAAAACCACTTTAACAATTAAAAACAACAAATCATGCAACTAGCAAAACTGTGCATTTTTGCACTTTCTATGGGCCTGCTTTCGGCCTCATGTGGAAATGGTGAAGCCACCAAGAACGACTCCACAACCACTACAACGACAACTACAACCGAGCAGCCTGCTCCTCCCGTTGACACGATGGCGGCCAATCCGGCAAAACCAGTTGACTCCGTTACAACGACAACAACCACTACAACCGACAAAGTAAAGGAAGAGAACAAGGACGGTAAAATGGACAAAATGCAATCGAAGACAAAGGAAACAAAGACTGAGAAAAAAGCAAAATAATTGCTTCGTTTTGAATAGAAGGGGGCTGCCTTGCAATTGCGGGGCGGCCCCTGATGTTTGATGGAGTGTTGGCGACAATAGGGCGAGAAAAAGGGTTGGCAGGAAAACTACTTTACCCTTTTAGGATATTTGTATACTATTCTATACATAACCCACACGCCTAATGTCCAATATAAAATTGAATAGAACATCAAGCATACCACAAGAATTTTACCGAAAAACTCTGACCACGAGCCCATAAATTGCAATAAGGTGCACCTGATTACTACAGGGATCAGCACATAAACTACTGCGAAAACATACCATTTCAGGCTCTTCATAGGGCTCCTTTTTAATAAATAAACCGTTATTCTTACCAACCCAAAATTGTAATAGTTATAAAATTTGGATCATAGATGCGACCAGAGCCATAAAAAATATGAAATTCAATAAGACAATCAATGCCGTAATAAACCTCATTTTGAGTCTGCTGTACGGCAGGTTGTATTGTGTGGATATTTCTACCAACTTACTATAAGAATACCTTCTGTAAGTCACCACAAACAAAATTATTGAAACCACATACCAAAGCCCAATAAATACAATGACTGGCATTTCCGTTTTCAAGCCTATTTTTGAAATCGGAGATCTGAAAATAAACCTAAAGACAAGACAGATGACATTAAACAAAATTAGACCTCCCAGAGAAGCACAGAGAAAGGAGATTGTATTCCGGGTATCTTCCCATTGTGTCTTAAATCTGAACCGTCCCCAAAAACTGCCTTTTTTATAATAGTAGGCGGTATAAACAATATAGGTTAAGAAGTCAATAAATTTAAACATACTTATCCCATTTAATTTTTGAACCTGTATTTTTACTTGCTAGCTCCAGCAAAAATACACATTTCAGAATATTAAATGAAATTTCAAATTGACCTATCCGGCACAAAGATTCTTCACTCCGCAGCCCTACACAACTGGCTAGGGGCTACGTTCAGAATGACAAAGTCCGCACTGAACAAAACAATAAATAAGTAATTTATTTTCAGCAAATTACACTTCTACACTCATTTTCTCCTTCAAATGCATGAGCATATCAGCGGTCATGCTATCGAGGTCGAAGTTGTTCTTCCAACCCCAGTCAGCTCGGGCGGCAGAGTCGTCGATGCTCTTGGGCCAGCCATCAGCAATTTGCTGACGGAAGTCTGGTTTGTAGTCGATAGTAAAATCAGGTATGTGTTTCTGGATGGCGGCAGCAATTTCCTTAGGTGAAAAACTCATAGCCGAAAGGTTGTAAGCCATGCGCGTTTTCATTTGTTCTGCCGGTGCTTCCATCAGTTCAATAGTTCCACGAATTGCATCGTCCATGTACATCATGGGCAAGTACGTATTCTCAGAAAGGAAGGATGTATATGCTTTATTCTTTAGTGCTTCGTGATAGATTTCTACGGCATAATCGGTCGTTCCCCCACCCGGCTCCGATTTCCAGCTGATAAGCCCTGGGTAACGCAGGCTTCTTACATCGAGCCCCCAGCGCTGGTTGTAATACTGGCACCACAATTCTCCGGCATACTTGCTGATGCCATATACCGTTCGTGGTTCAACAACCGTTTGCTGGGGTGTATTTTGAGTGGGTGTGGTTGGTCCGAAAACGGCAATAGAACTTGGCCAGTATATTTTGGTGAGTTTTTCCTGAACACCCAACTCAAGTACCTGTAAAAGGCTTTGCATATTGATATCCCACGCCATCTTAGGATTCTTTTCACCGGTAGCAGAAAGCAGGGCCGCAAGCAGATATATCTGTGTAATGCCTTCTTTCTTAACCAGGTCAAACGTAGCCTTGGCATCCATTGCATTGAGCATGGCATAGGGTCCATTATCTTTCAATAACGGGTGCGCCTCCTTAATGTCAGAAGCCACCACATTATCTGTTCCAAATAACTTGCGTAATGCCAGAGTTAACTCAACGCCAATTTGTCCGCCGGCGCCTACTATCAATATCTTTTCCTGTTTCAATGTCTAACGTTGTTTGTTGTTAACGGATAATTTTACTGTACAACCTGATGCAACACAATTAAGTTGCCGGAAAAACACCGGGTACGGCTTAGATGGCCTGATAGTTTCTGATCAGTTGTATAAAATCGTCGAACAAGTATCTTGAATCGTGTGGCCCCGGGGTTGACTCAGGGTGATACTGCACCGAAAACGCAGGTTTGTTGATCATCCTGATGCCTTCGATGGAGCCATCATTGAGGTTCAAATGGGTCACTTCCACTTCCTGACATTGTTTTACGGCTTCCGGATCAACACCAAAACCATGGTTTTGTGTAGTGATCTCTGCCTTGCCTGTGATGAGGTTCTTCACCGGGTGGTTTAATCCCCTGTGACCGTGATGCATTTTAAAAGTATTGATCCCGTTAGCCCTTGCCAGTAACTGGTGTCCGAGACAAATGCCAAAGAGCGGCTTGTTGGTATCAACAATTGACTTTACAATTTGTACCGCATATTCCATTGACGCCGGGTCACCGGGGCCGTTGGAAACGAAGTAGCCATGCGGATCGAAGGTGTTCATTTCTTCGAGGGTGGTTTTAGCGGGGAATACCTTAATGTATGCTCCCCTATCCACCATGCACTGGAGAATATGTTTTTTGACACCATAATCCAGCACCGCTATACGGATATCGGCATCGGGCGCACCGGCTGTATATGCTTCCTTTGTAGATATCTGAGACGAAAGCTCCAGCCCGTCCATATCGGGAACTTTTGCCAAAGCTTCATTCATTTCCGCTTCGCTAACCTCATTGGTGGTGATGATACAGTTCATTGCACCCTTGCTGCGGATATGCTGCACCAGTGCGCGCGTATCCACATCATAAATAGCAATAATATTATTCTTAATGAGGTACTGCTCCAGGCTATCGTTGGCAGTCATGCGGGAATACCGGTGGGAGATATTCTTACAGATCAAGCCGCTGATCTTTACAGAATCGCTTTCCACATCTTCATTTTTCACGCCGTAGTTACCCACGTAGGCATTGTTCATGATCAGTACCTGGCCTGTATAGGAAGGGTCGGTAAACACCTCCTGATAGCCGGTCATACCGGTATTAAAACAAATTTCACCTCCTGCGGTGCCCTTCGCACCAAAAGACTTTCCCTTAAAAAGTGTACCATCTTTCAGCAGCAACCACGCCGGATCATTATTCTGTATAGCAGTCATGTAAAAAACAAATTGTGCAAATGTAACTCAATTGCTCAATTGCTCAATGGAAAGCACTGGGAAATGTGGAATCATTGTTAAGATATTTTTCCACATAGGGGTTTGAGGTGTTTCGCATTTAGTTTCGTGCAAAAGTGTGGCCATGCAGTTTGCGGTTTGTTGTAAGTGCCTTGGGGATTAGGGCTGATGTATTTCGGATCTTAACAATGCATGGGGACTGACACCCAAGTGTCAGGGAATACGCCGGCTACCCTTTGATTTTATTAAGAATCACTACGCGTAACCGGCATATTAATGAATCAAGCAGCTATTTAAATACCAATATTTTATTGATAGCAACATATCCGGTGTCCAAGTAAACCTTGCACAGATACATTCCCGGTGGCATCCCCTCGAGAGAAACATTTGTTGCTCCATTTGACAATTGCCCAACCGCAACTTCGCTTCCTGCCATGTTATAAATCACAAATTTGGATGCATTTCCTGTCGTCCCGCCTACTACAATGTTCAGTGTATTGGAGGCAGGGTTAGGGTAAATATTTACACCAGACTCTTGTGCTAAAGGCGGCGAAACTCCTTCAGTTGAATTCGGGCACAATCCATTAGCATAGTTATATTTAGCTAAAAAGAACAACTCCAAACCTAATCCGGAGCCAAGCATGTCAGTCCCAAAAACCATTGGAGAACTACCAGGCACATAATCGCCAGCAAGATAAAAGTTGCCTTTATTATCGACCAATATGGAACTTGCATCGTCACCTCCTCCAGATAGTGAAAATGCCTGTATGTAGTTTCCAGCCGTATCATAATTGGCAATGAATAAAGGATCAAAGCTGCCCGGCTGGGTTACCGAATGGCCGTTGAAAAACATCTGCGATTGAGTTCCATCAAAGCCCATAGTACCTGTAAACCAAATATTTCCCATACAGTCGATATTTAGCCCCCAGGGGACATCATGTCCGGAACCTGTAGGCGAACCGGGACCCCCAAAAGTATGCCCCCAAACGTAATGCCCCGCCGAATCAAATTTCGCAAGCAGCACATCGGAATTACCTGCATAGGCAAGGGTGTCGGTACCTATGATCACATTTGTGTCGCACCCGGCTAACAAGTAAACATTTTCCGCCAAGTCAGTTTCCATATTGTGAACTCCCAACAGAAAATTAATTTGTTTTGCCCATTTTGGAGCTCCTGAACTATCCAATTTAGCAAGGAAGGTCATGAAATATGTAGAGGATGGTACAGAAAGAATGTTTGCGCCAAACGCTAATGAGCTTGACGCAGATAACCCCGACAGATATATATTCCCTCCCGGCGTTACTTTGTTACAATTCATTTGCTCGGTCGAATTGCCCGAAAAACTTTTTGCCCATATTACGTTACCGGCAGGATTGTACTTGACAATCATCATGTCGTTACCTGCCCCGCTATTGTGCAGCGTTATACCTCCAACATTGATTGTGCCGGGAGGAAAGTCTGTGGAAACATAAATATTGTTTGCCGCGTCAACACCGATACTTTTAAATGTAGTAAATCCCATGTAACCGCTGGCTCCACTGGCAATTCCCTTGGCCCATAGCACTGTACCTGCGGCAGATATTTTTGCAATAAAAGGATAATAGTAGGCCCCTGAATTATGGATTGTAATTGTATCGATTGTTGCGGTAGCACTGTCAAAAAAACCAACCAAATAGAGATCCCCATTACCATCTGTGACCATACCACCGGCGTTGCAATCAGCATGCCGAATTGTCTTCACCCATTTGAAATTGCCGTTGGAATCGTTTTTAATAATCTCCAAAGGATAATAGGTTGAAGGGTTAGTAACCAGAATGGAGCCAAACCAGGCGGTGTCGCCCCAACCATAGCCAGCAGAATAGGTGTTCCCATATTTATCTAAAGTACCGGCTTGAAAGTCAAAACCATTGCTAGAGCTCACGTGGTTACTGGACTTCCCCCATTTCCAGCCGGTTTGAGCATGCGCGGATACGCCAAAAAGCACCATTGCGATGCATGTAATCAGGATATTTTTCATAAGATCAAATTTACTACTTTCAAAAATACATATAATTCTTTTCAAAAAAAAGTACCGAAACACCTTAATCTAACTGGAACATCAACTTGTCCTCTGGATTGTTAGTTTAGGCATTTTTGAAGGCGATACTGCAAAGACTATCTATCCACGCCATAGTGCACACCTGTCCGAACAAACAATTCCCTCAATTCTTCGTATTTACAACTTCTCATATCTCCTACATGAAACGTTTTGGGCCGCAATTGGTATCCGCTGCATTCAAAACAAATTTCCATTTCCGCTACCAGTCTGTGTCCTTTATCAAGAAATATAATTGCGTTGCGAGGTGAGTAACACCCCGATTGGGTAAATGGTCCATTGCCACAACTCAAATTGTAGAACATATCTCCAATGCGTCCAATTTCCTTTTCCCTTATGACTTTAATTTCCCTCACCTGCTTGTGCCCAAAAGTATCTACAGTGCCCTTCGGCCGTTCCTGAACCGCCTGGGTATCAGAAAAAACAGTATCGCTGCCCTTAACTATAATTGGGTCCCTGGCTTCCAAAGGGGCGGTAAAAGAAATAAGCAAAACCGTTGCGGCCTCACTGAATGGATACTTCTTTTTAACATAGCTATACCCTACCCCCTTGGGCGGTCGGGCATAAGTGACACGTTCAATAATTTCAGGAGGCGGCGGCAATGGCTTTTGAGGGTGTTTCTTTTGTGCCTGGGCAGAAAGGGAAACGAGTAACACTATTACCCACATAAAGTATCTCATAAGGCAAATATCAGCGTAATATAGTTAGCGGTAATTTTAAATATTCCAGCTAACTGTAGCATCAGGATTTTCAACCCTTCAAAAATGTCATTATTTCCTCCGCTACAACCTCCGGTTCTTCTTCCTGTGGGAAGTGACCACTTGCCGGCAGTTTCCGGACACTTGAGTCTATGAAATTCGAAAGAAATTTTTCAAGGTAATGTGGCTTTATTACCGGGTCTTTCATCCCCCATATGAATAGAGTTGGCTTGCCGGCTATTTTGTTGCGCTGTGCCCAAAGTTGTTCAAACCAGGGCTGATCATTTAGTAATGAATGAGCGAATGCCAGCGTGCCATTTCGCTGGCTTGGGTTGGCAAAGGGCTTTGTATATTGGGTAACAGTTGCCCGTCCCGGTTTATGGTCTCCAAAGGACTGAGGCATTACAAACCTTGCAGAAAAATTGAGGTATCTATATAGAAATGGCAACAACGGACTTTTTAGAATTTTACTGAATTTAATATAGTCCGGGTCATTTTCGCTGCTCCACATCCATGAATTAAGCACCACCAGACGCTTAACCCGCTCCGGGTGCTTCAAAGCAAAATCCAAACCAATAGGCCCACCGAAATCGTGTACTACCAGGGTTATGTTTTGCAGGTTTTGGGCAAGCACGAATTTTTCGAAGGTTGCACTATGGTTAATGGTTGAATAGTCATACTGCTCCGGCTTATCAGAAAGACCGAATCCAATGTGATCCAGGGCAATGCACCTGTAGTTCTCCCGCAACCTTTTTATCACGTTTCGGTAGTCAAAACTCCAGGAGGGGGTTCCATGTACAAATACTATTATGTCGCCATCTTTATCCCCCTCATCAATATAATGAAGATTGTAATTATTTACGGCAAAATAGCGGGATTTGAAAGGATACTCATTTTTGTCGAGCCA
>CANCOG010000187.1 GCA_947379685.1 Flavipsychrobacter stenotrophus
TTAAAACTTAAACAAAATGATGGATTCGTTTATGGGCTCGGTACTACCTATGGGTTTGAACTTTGCTCCAAGAGGGTGGATGGCTTGCCAGGGCCAGATACTGCAAATACGTGCATATACGGCACTTTTTGCGCTGCTCGGTAACAGGTTTGGAGGAGACGGACAAACGACATTTGCGTTACCCGATCTGCGTGGCAAAGTGGTTATTGGCCAGGGCCAGGGGCCGGGATTACAGAATTACACTGTTGGCAAACAGGGCGGTGTTGAAAAAGTTACACTTGCTATGAACCAGATGACCGCACACACCCACTCGCTCGTGATGAAAGCGGCTTCTCTCGATAATGACACGGTTGTACCTACAGGGCATTTCCTCGGTGGAGGTTCAATCAACAATTTCAACTCAGCTAAGAATACAACATTAAGCCCCAAGGCGGCTACATGCCCTGTTGTGGGTGCAACTACTCCTTTTAGTATCATGAACCCTTACCTCGCATTGTCTTACAACATAGCTATTGAAGGTATTTTCCCTACCAAGAGTTAGTTGATCGCAGCAAAAAAATTAGCGAGCTCGCAGCAATAGCGCTGAGATGCCCGTTAATTTATAGTGTATCAATTGAATTTGTTCGTATTTTAATCATAAAATTTAAAAATAATTATATTATATGGATCAGTTATTAGGTGTTATTGTTCCAATGGCATTCAATTTTGCCCCAAAGGGTTGGACATCTTGTGAAGGCCAACTTTTGAATATCACCACAAATCAGGCGCTTTACGCCCTCCTGGGTGTAACCTATGGCGGTGATGGCCGAACAACATTCGCACTTCCCGACCTTCGTGGCCGTTCACCTCTGGGTTTTGGCGTTGCCTCAACCGGCACAACCTATACACTTGGCCAGGTTTCGGGCACCAATGCTGTCACGCTGACACCGGCAAATCTCCCTGCACATTCGCATCCGGTGACGATCAATGCAAACACAGCTTCCAGTACCAGTGACCCAAGTTCAGGGGGCTATATAGGCGGTGGCCTTGCGATCTTTTCTAGCTCAACAACGCCAAATACTACACTTGGCGCTGCTGAGCTCACAATCGGTGGTGCCGGCCAGAGCCAGCCTCTGCCTATAGCAGCTCCTTACCTGGCTATGTATTATAACATTGCAACTACGGGTCTATTCCCTTCCAGGAATTAGGTTAAATAGCCGTAATTGCTCGTGGCAATAGCGCGCAAAAAGTAAACATATTTTTAAAACAAATCAAAAACTAATTATATGGACGCATATGTAGGGATGGTTGTCCCAATGGCTATTACTTTCGCACCAGTGAACTGGATGTCTTGCGAAGGGCAACTTTTATCTATTTCAAACTATCAGGTGCTTTATACGGTAATTGGCACCATGTATGGTGGCGATGGTGTTAACACATTTGCCCTTCCCGACCTTCGTGGCCGAAGGATCGTTGGCCAGGATCCAAGAAATAATGCCGTTCCCGTTGGCAAGAAGGGAGGTACGGAAACTGTTACTATGACAAACGCAAATATGGCTGCACACACCCATGCATTTGTTATCAATGCCATGACAAACGACCAATCTCAGACTCTTCCCACCAACAACATTCTTGGTGGCGGCGGAGCTCCTGCACTGGCTGTTTATACTGATACCCCGACCGATTGCACATTGAGCGCAGACGCTGCTGTCGCAGCAATCGCAGGAGGTAGCACGCCAATACCAACACTCAGTCCTTATGTCGCAATGTATATGAACATTTGCGTAAACGGCTTATTCCCATCTAGGAATTAAAACACTTTCTAAAACTATAAGGAGCTGCCCCACCTTTCTGGGGCAGCTCTTTTGTAATAAATTGCCTGGGATAGGATAAAGGTGATGCCTTACTCCGGCCAATTTCAGTACGCACCCACAGTTAAGAAACATACTTAAAAAGCACATTGCACAACCGCATTTTACAATTTATATTTACAACAAAATAATTTCAAAATATGGCACAAATCGGTCTTCTTGTTCCCCGTTCTACCCTATTCCCTTCTATCAACTTCGAATTTGTTGACGGACTAAAGGCAAGCCTCACCAACCAGGGCATATCCGGTTTTGAGATCAAAACTGCAGGTGTTGGTGTCGGAGGAAGCGATAAAGAGATTTATTCGGCTTGTGAAAAAATGCTGTTTGATGGAGTCGAGATCATAGCCGGATACGTTAATCCGTCAACAGCTGAAATGATACAATCCCTTTTTGTAAGCGCCGGAGCATTGTTTATAGCATTAGATGCCGGATACAACTTCGCTTCTAAAGATTACAAACAGTCGAATATTTTTACTCTTTCGCTGGATAGCACTATTGCCTGCACCTACTTACCAAGGCTGGCAGCAAAAAATGAAAACCGGGATTTTGCATATACCTGTACATTTTTAGATTCAGGCTACAGGAGTACCTTTGGATTCTATCTGGGCCTGGAAACAGAAAAATCCAACATCCTGCTCAATCATGCTACTTTACTTCAGAAAGCCGACTTCACGATAGAGCCACTTACATCGTTCCTGAAGGCAAATCCGGCGGCGGCAGTCATGGCCTCATTTTGCGGCGACATGTTGGTTGACTTGTTTAGCGGTATGGAAGCTGAAGAAGAATACTCAAAACACGACATATATGTATCCCCCTTTGGTGCAGACGAAGTTTGGCTCGCAAAAGCACCTTACCCCGGAAGGGACGTAACAGCTATTGTTTCGTGGGGCACGGCTCTCAACAATACTGAAAATGAAACGTTCATAGCACAATTGAAAAAGAAAAACAGGGCAGCGAATTTGTTTTCTCTGCTTGCCTGGGAGGCGGGAATACTGGTAGCCAAAGCGCTTGAAGCGGACAATACAACGGACCGTATTTCGATACTTGAAGGATATACTTTCAACAGCCCTCGTGGCATTGTCGAAATGGATAAGGAAAGCCATAACAGCCGGGCGCCATTGTATGCTGCAGCAATTGTTGAAAATGAAGCTAACGGTATGTGTAAACTTATACCTGGCAGCGAAATAGACAAAGAGGAGATTGAACAGAGCAGGTTAAATTTATATAAAGCATTAGCCAATGTAGCGGGTGGGTTTACTTCCTGGCACAATGTATATGGCTGTATCGACTAAAATAGAACTATATGAAAATAGCAGTACTTTGCAACAACCGCCTGGCCTTACCGGTAATCAAAAAACAGCTGGATGAACAAAAAATTGGCGCCATCGGTGTTTCAGATAAAGCGCAAGAGATTGTTCAGTTTTTCAGGCAGGTAAATCAGCAATATAACTTGCCATTCCAGGTTTTTTCGAAGAAAGGTTTTGGCAGCCAACTGGAAGAGTGGCTCAACGAACATAAGCCTGATGCAGTATTTGTGGTAACCTTCCCCTATCGGATACCTGCCAGATTGCTAAAGGTTCCAAAGTATGGCTTTATAAATATTCACCCCGGGCTGCTACCTGAAATGCGTGGAGCTGACCCGATTTTTGAAACCGTGAGGCAACAAAAAAGTATAGCAGGGGTAACTGCCCATATAATGGACGAGGGCTTTGATACTGGTCCGATTGTGCTCAGGAAAGAAATTCCGTGCATGCCCCAGTTTACCTATGGTATGCTCAGCAGCCAACTGGTACAAATTGCCGCTGAGATGAGTAATACCCTCACCGAAAAAATAATATGGAAGAATGAACTGACCACTACAGAGCAGGACAATTCTAAGGCAGTTTACGACCCTGCAATACCACAGGAAAATCTGGTAATTCGTTGGCAAACAATGAATTCAGCAGAGATCATTGCTCTGGTAAATGCCTGTAACCCTGTTGCAAAATCTGGTGTTCTAACTACCGTTAACGGATGGACCATCGGAATTTGCGATGTATCGCCCATTACCATTACAGGCGACCTGACGGGATATTCCCCCGGAAGTGTTTTGGTGAATGATCCTCAAAACGGATTGCTCGTTCTGGCAAACGATGGCATTGCCATTAAACTAGAAGTAGTATATACAGAGGAGGGATTTTTCCCCGGATACAAACTTGCCAATTGGCATATACTCCCTGGTGTAAAATTTTCAGATCCGCAATAAACAATAAAACTACAGGTAAAAGAACAATACCTGAAAGAAGGAAACAAAATCGGGTGCAAAGGTAAAACAACCACTGCACCCGATTCTATTTTAGACAAAGCCCGGTTCTATCGCCCCAGGCCAAACGCAAACCCTATACCGCCAACCAGGCCGCCGGGTGAAATGATGTTCAATACTGTTTTAGACTTATCTGATATTGGATCTCCGTCTGTTTGTCTAAACTTGGGCGAAGTAAGTGGCACTGACCAGCCAAGGGTTGCATAAAAACGACTATTACCCTTGCCGAGACTTACATAACGGTAGCCTGCAAAATAAAAACTGGTTATGGGTAACAGATCAAGTTTAACGTGCTGGGTTACGCCATAGATAGACTCCATGTCGGCGGTGTAACCAGGCAAACCACCATTATATGTTAGGCCGCCTCCCAGCCCCCAACCCAACTGGCAGGGTTTAAAAAAATACTTGGCACCAACAGTATACTTACTGCCCCAGGTACTGATACCCAGACCAGCGCCAACAGTTACAAACTCCGCTACGGGCACATCGGCACCTATTCCAATAATTCCGGTACTCATGTTGAATCCGGCAGCAAGGTTGAGGTAAACCTTTTGGCACACGGAGCCTTTGGAAGGCTTACCAACATGCAGATAGGATGTACTTTTGGCATCTTTAGCGAAACCGGCCGGAGCCATGGCTAATGCAAACATGCACAACAAAATTCTTTTCATAAATGTGATATCGTTTTAGGTCTGTCAAAAATAGAAATAATGATAGCTGCGTTATCGCAAATATCATGCCGCTTTTTGTCGAAATCGGAAAAATCCCTTGACATGCAAAATGCCTCTTAAAAGAAACAAGAGGATTTTCGTTGTCAACAATTGAATTCAATCCAGAATCAGCGGCTTACTCTATATATTCAATTCTTCCGCACGCACCATGTGGTCATGCAACGCAGGTTTTGGACATTCGTAGTTTTAATCGGCTCATATAAAAACCCATCGAGTTGCGCCGTCAGGTCCAGCAATTGGTCCAAATTTACCAGATACCGCTCCGAACGATCGGGCAACAGGAACCTTCCATCTCCAAGTGGTTGCACCAGGTGTTCAATACCAATATCAGAAGCAAGTCGGGCGAAGAAGAAGCCACCCGGCCGCAACAGGCGCCAGCAGGCATGTAACATTTCTTCAAAATGCTGTTCGTTTCGTGCGAAATGAAGCACAGCACTCGCTATGGCCACATCAAAAGTCCCTGCCTCGAAGGGCATATCTTCTATACCTCCTACAACAAAATTATTGACAGGATTATCCGGAGCGAGGTTGCTGCTCAATTCCTGAACAATTTCAATTGCCTGTTCATTACGGTCAATACCAAAAACCTCGTAGCTATTGCGCAAGAAGTAATGCAGATTCCGCCCTGTGCCGCAACCTATATCTGCAATGCGCCTGCACGCATTGAAACGGCCTTTCAACAATTGGTCGAACAGGTAAATATCTATATCTCCAAACTCTTCTTTTAATGGACTCATTGCTGTTAATACATTACATTTTATGAAACAACCGCTGGTAAAACGTTGCTGCAATGTTAGAGAAACAAACCGGAAAAATACCTGACTTTAGTTAGGAGAAAAACCTGGGCTTGAATGAAATGGCCTAGGGAGAGCAGCGCATAATGTATCATATCCGAACGTGGTGTCATAAAACCGTACACCTCATTAATGGGCTGAGCTCTTCCCATCAATTCAGGAACAAACAGATACTTCCAATTAATAGTTCAAACTTCACATTATATATACACAACTCCAGCTAATTTTGCACACCAAAACCAAACAGGCAATTCTTGGCTTACCTCAATTCATACAAAAAATTAAACACATTTATTCAGAACGAGAGTTTTGAACCACTGGTAAGCTGGGGTGTACGTATGGCGGTAGCCGGAACGGTACCTATTGCCTGGGGCCTTGCCACCGGCCGGGTTCAAGACGCAACCTGGATCACCCTTACTGCCGAAGCAATTTCGTGGGTGGAGATGAAGGGCTCGTTCAACTGGCGGGTACGCACCCTTTTTCTGGGAGCACTGCTTGCGATGGTGTGGGGTGTGTTGGGAACGATAACGGGAGACAGTATATGGCTGAGCATTGTGTTTATGTTCATTGCCGCTTTTATGGCCACGCTCTTAAAAAACCTCGGCGACCGGGCAAGCGGATTGGCTATTTGTGTCTACCTGCTGTTCATCATCTGTAATGCCTTCCCCGACAGAGACATCCCCGATATCAGACACCGTATATTGCTCATTGCTACCGGAGCAGGGTGGACCATACTTGTAGGTATTTCAGCCTCATTGCTTATGCCGGTGCAACAACCTTTCAGGAGGCAGATAGCACTCATATGGCGCTCAATTGCATCCCTAATTGAAACTATTTCGCGAAGTGCAGCGGATAAAAACGCCCGTCAGGATATTTACCTGAAGGAAAAAGAGGTGCGAACAGCCATCGATCACTCTTTTGAGTTCTATGGGCGTATGGCACACCAGGGTAACCAAAAAGACAACCGCCAGTACCAGTTACTGCTGCTGCGTAAAATGGCAGCCCTTTCTGCCGTTAATGTGATCTCCATAGCCGATGAAATGGAACACATAAATATCCCTTCATTAGATGAGACCATGCGGGTAAAAGCTGCAACATTGTTCAGCGCGCTGGAAGAAGCAGTTAGCCGTATTTCCGTTTACGTACTTACCCTCAAACCCGAAGAAAAGTTACTGGCACATACCCAGATCAAGCGCGTCAAAAAACTGATGGTGCTCATCAGGCAATACCAGCTTGAAGATGGCGCACCGCAAACCAGAGCCATCAATCGTATTCTGCAACTAACAGGCCGTACACTCAACCTGCTGGAAAGTGCGCTGAGCAGGCTGGAACAGATGGGCGAAGACACCCCGGTTTTCCGTTCTTATTCGCTCATGAAAACACTGTTCGTACTTAGTCCGCGAAAAATACTGGGGAACATCAAAACCCTATCCAATTTCGACTCACTGGCCTTCCGCTTCGCAATGCGCTCGGCCATAGCCGCGTCAGCTGGTCTGCTCATAGCCAAGGTATTTCATATAGCCCATGGGTATTGGATCCCATTCAGCCTCATGATCGTAATTCAGCCTTACTTCGGTGCCACACTCAAAAAAGCGATAGACCGTGTAGCTGGTACCGTATTGGGCGGTGTTGCAGGAGGCTTATTGATGCTCCTCCCTGCCGGGCTTCATGCAAAGGAAGTGATGCTCTTTGCTTCATTTATACTAATGGTCTATTATGTGCGTAAGCACTATGGTATTGCGGCATTCATAGTTACGCTGAACGTGGTATTGCTGTTTAGTATTGACAAGGCCTATGAACAATCTATTCTGTGGGAACGGGCCTTGTGCACCATCGGCGGCTCATTGTTGGCCGTGATCTCGGGTTTTGCACTCCTGCCTGCATGGGATAAGGAATGGCTCCCTAACCATCTTGCTGAGGCCATAAAAGCCAATTATGAGTATTTCTCCAATACTTTCTTTGGCAAGGTAAATAACTGGACACGCAGCAAAAGACTTGTAGAATCGAAAAACAGTGACGTATTCGACTCCTTCAACCGCTATATGGAAGAACCAGGCAAGAACAAGACCGGGGAATACTACGATATCATTACCTGCAACGTACGTATTACCCGCGACCTGAACACAATTAATATGGAGCAGGAAGAAAAAGCAGTGATCGAATCGAGCCCGGTACCTGCCCAGCAAAAGATCCTGAACGAATGCCTTGAGCTTTTTCACGCGATTAACCCCATGCTCAAAACACTCAACAAAGGCATTGTTGTCAACAAATTAGCTATCGATGAGACTACCCCGCCCCCATTCCGACTGAATGACAACCAACTGATCTCGCTCGAAAAACTAAGGATAGAACTAAAGGCTATGCAGGAAGATTTGTGGAGCCTGGCCAATGAGGAACTTGTGTCGAAGGATTAAACCGCTAATTTTAAACTCTACAATGTTCCTTGATCAGCTATTGAAAACAACTATTCTATTCATATCGTTTGCTTTGTTCATCACATCGTGTGGCCAGCAACAACATACTACCCCAGGAGTAACGTCATCGACTCCTGTATTGGTTGACCATGCCCCCCAAATGTTCACAGACCGCTGTGGCAACTGCCACCACCTGAACGAAAATACTGCTGCCCCCATGCTTACGGAAGTTTATGCCCGCTGGCAGAATGACACCGCTAAAGTGATCAGTTTTATCAAAAATCCTGAAAAAGTGATCCGCGAATCGGCGAAGGATGCCTACCCTACCAAACTGTTTAAAAAATGGTACCAGGCAAATATGCCGGCATTTGGGTGGCTTTCAGATTCTGAGATAGTCGTGATGCTCAATTACGCAAATATGGGTGGAAAGTAATTGTCGGGAGTTCGGTGTAACCCCGACGGCCTCCTGATTACATCGATATGCACTGAATCAATTTCTCCTTTTTCACTGGCTTTTCCAGGCATTCAATTACATTGGCATATGTTTTTGCCTTTTCGTGATCAAACGAACTGACGGAAGAGGTAAGAATAAAAACTTTGTATTTCAGGCCGGCTGCTTCCATTTTATCCAAAAAAGCCCAACCCGTCATCCGGGGCATATTCAAGTCAAGGAAAATAAAATCAGGGTCAACAACAGGTATTTCTTTTAAGGCATTAAAAGCGTCGGTAAAGT
>CANCOG010000188.1 GCA_947379685.1 Flavipsychrobacter stenotrophus
AAATAACCGAAACATACGGCAACGCATTAACCGTAAATGCCTTGGTTGCAAACGCCGATCCACAACCTGATGTGGTGGTATAAGTGATGGTTACGCTACCTGCAGCAATTCCTGTAACCACCCCGGTTGAACTAATAGAAGCAATAGAAACATTGCTGCTGCTCCAGGTGCCGCCGCTCGCACTGTTAGTCAGTGTTGCTGAAGCGCCACGACAAACAGACGCTACCCCCGTAATTGTACCGGCACTTCCTGAAGCTGCTACTGTAATGGACCTCGTAGCTATAGCTGTGGCACAGGTACTGGAAACATAGTAGGTAATATTTACAGCTCCTGCTGTTACTCCCCTCACAACGCCCGTTGAAGCTACTACTGTAGCCACTGCAGTGTTGCTGCTCAGCCATGTACCACCTGTAGCTGTGCTGCTTAAAGTTATTGTAGTGCCAGTACAAACAGCTGAGGCACCTGAAAGTGTTCCTGCACTCGGCAAACTGCCAACAGTGATTCCTTTAGCCGCACTTGCTGTTCCGCATGTATTGGTCTTTGCATAAGATATTGTAACGCTGCCTGCACTAACCCCAGTTACAGTACCAGTACTGCTTACAGTCGCTACCGAGGTATTACTGCTGCTCCAGGTACCACCAATGGCAGTATCGGTCAAAGTAGTACTCAATGCAGCACAAACAGTAGATGCACCTGAAATACTACCCACGACCGGAGCCGAACTTACAGCCACTGCCTTAGTTGCGATCGCGCTGCCGCATGTGCCGCTCACTGCATAAGATATAGTAACGCTGCCTGCAGATATTGGTAAAACAATACCACCTGTACTTACGCTTGCAATTGAAGGTGCGCTGCTCGTCCAGGTACCACCTGAAACTGAACTGGTAAGCGTTATCGTAGTGCCCGTGCAAACCGTTGCGGCACCGGAGATAGTACCTGCATTCGATGCAGGGTTAACCGTAATGCTTCGTGTTGTTGTAGCTGAGCCACAGCCCGATGTTACCGTATAGGTAATAGTTGCAGCCCCTGCAGCCACGCCAGTAATTACTCCCGATGAATTTATCGAGGCTATCGAAGCATTACTACTGCTCCAGGTTCCGCCCGTAGTCGTATTTGTAAATGTTGTTGTGGCACCCGCGCAAACTGTTGAAGCACCGGATATTGTACCAGCCGTAGAACCGCTGGTAACAACTACCGTGGTCGTCCGTGCAGCAGACCCGCAACTATTGGTTACAGTATAAGATATGACCGTAGTCCCCGGACTAACGCCCGTTACCACTCCCGAGGCATTAATAGTCGCTATACCTGTAGAGGTGCTGTTCCAGGTACCACCTGTAGTAGCATCTGACAGGGTGCTTGATGTCCCAGTGCAAATCGAGGTAGTTCCAGTGATAATACCCGGAGTAGATGGGCCAGCGTTTACAGTAAGCGTTCTGCTGGCTGAAACGGAGCCGCAACTATTGGTTACAGAATAGGAAATAACGGCAGTGCCCGCAGACACACCCACTACAACTCCAGAGGAGTTGACTGTTGCCACAGATGAGGTTCCGCTGCTCCATGCGCCACCAACCGTTGTATCTGAAAGACTGATACTGGCACCTACACACAAACTGGTAGGGCCCGTCACTGAACCCACAAACGGGGCGGGACTTACAACCACAGAATGCGTAGTGGTTGAAGATCCACAACTATTTGTCAAAGTATACGATATGGTCGCAGAACCAGCTGCAACTCCAGTAATCACCCCTCCGGAACCAACTGTTACCGCTCCACTAAAACTGTTCCAGGTACCTGAACCTCCTCCCGAAGTATCGACAAGTGTTATATTATTGCCTACACAAACTCCCGTAGGTCCGGTAATGGCACCAGCATTGGGTGATGGATTAATTGTAACAAGAATCTTGGTGTACCTGGTTAGTGTCCCATCGCTTATCTGAACGGAAAATGAATCTGTTCCGCTGTAGCTGGCGGTAGGAGTATACGTCAGTCCTGTCGGAGTGATAACTCCCCCGGTCGATGTACCGGAGAACGCGACGGAAGCAGATCCATGAACTGGGCTAAGATACAAACTCCATGTTTCTGTTTGACCAGCATCAGTATCATTGACCTGAAGCAGCGTATTGATTGATGTAGCGGTAGAGTTCACACAAACCGCCAAAGCCTGACGTTCGCCGTTTGCAAAAACAGGGATGTGGTTATTGGACACCATTCGAATACGGTTATCAAGAATATCCGCAATTAGTAAATTACCATTATGATCGACATGAACTCCCTGGGGATAATTTATGCCAACAGTCGCTGCCGACGCCAAACCACCGTCGCCACCAAAGGTGCTGCTGCCACTGCCTGCATAAGTAGTAATGATTCCTGATGTATTCACCACCCTGACCCTATAGTTAACAGCATCACATATATACAAGTTACCGGCTGCATCCTTCGTTATTCCCGCAGGATACCGCAATCTGGCTGCGGTTGCTGGACCACCATCTCCGGCGAAACCTGGCCCCGAGCCACTTCCCGCAACCGTTGAAATTATTCCAGATGAATTAACCATCCTGATTCTATGGTTTCCATTGTCAGCTATAAACAGGTTATTGGAAACGTCCATATAAATTGCATTTGCGCTATGAAGCAGTGCGCTTGTTGCTGCGCCACCGTCTCCCGAAAAACCTGACGACCCGGCAACTCCTGCGTATCGGGAGATGATTCCGGTGCTGGCAGTAATCTTACGAATAACCGTTCCATTACCTTCATCAATATATAAATTATTCGCACTATCGACTGCAATGCCGTATGGAAAATAAACTGTAGCGGCTGAGGCCGGGTTTCCATCACCTGTAGACGTTGATGAGCCGTTGCCACATACCGTGGAAATAATTCCAGAAGTAATTGCTCTGACCCTGTTATTCCCGTTGTCGCTAAAATAAACAACGCCTGCAGAATTGACAGCAATACATGTCGGATTATTTATTCTGGCACTAGTAGCTGCACCTCCATCTCCGCTAAAACCTGACGTGCCTGTTCCCGCAATAGTGGAAATAATTCCGGAAGTGCTTACCTTCCTGATTACATGGTTTAACTGGTCACATATGTACCAGTTTCCGGCAGCGTCACATGTTATGTCAGTAACCTGATGCAAGGTCGCTGCAGTCGCAGCCCCACCATCACCCGAGTAGGAAGCTGTTCCATTCCCAACAACAGTACTAATTGTCTGGGCTCTCAAATTTATACTTCCCCCTAAAAAAAAGAAAAAGATAAGTGCAAACGAAGCAGTGCAAAAATTCCGGGGACAAACTCCTAATACGAAATGTGTGGGAATAGATTTCATTGTAAATTTTTTAATTTAATTATATATGAAGCAAAATACAAACAAGTAGAAACAGGCTTAAGCGAATCAATTTTTTTTAGTGTATTTATAATAAAGGCAAACGATACTATTCGGTCAAAAATGGCCAAAATATAATTAACCTGTAATGCAATAACGATAATAATACCGCCCTAAGAGGGTCTATTTACATTCCCTATGCCCATATTAACTCATCCGTTCAGTAATCTTAACTATCCAAATCGCCTCACAAATATATGTTAATGACTAACACTTTGCTGTTATTTAGTTCGTCTTTTTCGGCCCTACCACAAAAAAAATGCGGACACGCCCTAAAGCACATCCGCATTTTCAATAATTATTAACTTTCAATTAATTATTCAATGATCACCTTCTGACTATACATTTTGCCATCTGCGCTTACCCTGATCAGATATGCACCGGCAGCATATTGCCGCATGTCAAAATACATAGTTTGCTCACTGTTCGATTTTACTTCTAAAACCTTTCCGGTAATGTCGGAGATCATCAATGTTGCATTTGAAGCGCCTTCCGGCAACTCAAGTGTAAACGTGCCGCTGTTCGGATTCGGGTATACTTTTATGTTGTCTGTTGTTTCCTCAACTGATGCAAATCCGCGATGAGCCGTAACCGAGATCACCTTCGATACCATTGCTGCACCGCAACTTGTTGAAACCGTATAGACAACTGTATCAGTACCCGTTGCTACTCCTCTTACAATGCCTGACGTGCCTACCGTCGCTATGCTGGTATTGCTACTCGTCCAGGTACCGCCGGAAACAGTAGCAGTAAGAACAATAGACGCTCCAACTGCAACTGATGATGGACCTGCCAAGCTGCCTGCTGTTGCTGTGTTTATGGTAAGTGCTTTCGTCTTTACCGATGTGCCGCAACCATTAGTGATAAAATAAGTAATTATGGTTGAACCTGCCGATATACCAGTTACCACACCAGACGAGGATATGGTAGCCGCAGCCGTATTACTGCTGATCCAGCCACCGCCACTGAATGAATCCGTCATTGTAGTAGTAGTTCCCGCACAAACAGTAGAAGAGCCAGAAATAACCGAAACATACGGCAACGCATTAACCGTAAATGCCTTGGTAGCAAACGCCGATCCACAACCTGATGTGGTGGTATAAGTGATGGTTACGCTACCTGCAGCAATTCCTGTAACCACCCCAGTTGAACTAATAGACGCGATAGAAGCATTGCTGCTGCTCCAGGTGCCGCCGCTCACACTGTTAGTCAGCGTTGCTGAAGCGCCGAGACATACAGCTGCCACACCTGTAATTGTCCCCGCGCTTCCTGAAGCGGCTACTGTAATGGACCTGGTAGCTATAGCTGTGGCACAGGTACTTGAAACATAGTAGGTAATATTTACAGTTCCTGCTGTTACTCCCCTCACAACGCCCGTTGAAGCTACTACTGTAGCCACTGCCGTGTTGCTGCTCAGCCATGTACCACCTGTAGCAGTGCTGCTTAAAGTTATTGTAGCGCCAGTACAAACAGCTGAGGCACCTGAAAGTGTTCCTGCACTCGGCAAACTGCCAACAGTGATTCCTTTAGCCGCACTTGCTGTTCCGCAAGCATTGGCTTTTGCATAAGATATTGTAGCGCTGCCTGCACTAACCCCAGTTAAAGTACCAGTACTGCTTACAGTCGCTACCGAGGTATTACTGCTGCTCCAGGTACCACCAGTGGCAGTATCGGTCAAAGTAGTACTCAATGCAACACACACAGTAGATGCTCCTGAAATACTACCCACGACCGGAGCCGAACTTACAGCCACTGATTTCGTAGCGATCGCGCTGCCGCATGTGCCGCTGACAGCATACGAAATAGTAACACTACCAGCTGATATTGGTAAAACAATACCACCCGTGCTTACGCTTGCAATTGAAGGTGCGCTGCTGGCCCAGGTACCACCCGATACCGAACTGGTAAGTGTTACTGTTGAGCCCGTGCAAACAGTTGAAGCACCCGAAATTGTTCCCGCACTTGCCGCTGGGTTCACCGTTATGGCGCGCGTTGCCGTAGCCGCACCGCAACCCGAAGTCACAGTATAAGTAATTGTTGCAGCTCCTGCTGCCAGGCCGGTAATAACACCAGATGAATTTATAGTAGCTATCGAAGCATTACTGCTACTCCAGGTTCCGCCCGTAGTCGTATTTGTAAATGTTGTTGTGGCACCTGCGCAAACGGTTGATGCACCGGAAATAGTACCAGCCGTAGAACCGCTGGTTACAACAACAGTGGTCGTCCGCGAAGCAGAGCCGCAGCTGTTCGTTACCGTGTAAGAAATAACCGAAGTCCCTGCACTCACACCCGTCACCACTCCCGAGGCATTAATATTCGCTACACCAGTAGATGTACTGCTCCAGGTGCCACCGGTTGTGGCATCTGTTAGCGTACTTGATGTCCCGGTGCAGATAGAAGTAGTCCCGGTAATAATAGCAGGTGTAGTTGGGCCTGCATTAACTGTGATCACTTTAGTCGTCGTCACCGAACCACAGCTACTCGCAAAAGTATAAGTAATAGTCGCTGAGCCAGCCGATACTCCTGTTACTGAACCTGTCGAAGCATTAACAGAAGCTATTGACGCATTGCTGCTGCTCCATGTACCCCCCGAAGTTGAATCTGTAAAAGTTGTTGAAGCACTTACACACACGGTGTTTGCACCAACAATTGAAGCCATATAGGGCAAGCCAGAAACGGTAACTGTTTTCGTTGCACTGCCTGTGCCGCATGTCCCGGTTACCGCATAAGTAATAATAGCCGTACCCGCACTTACACCTGTAACCACACCAGACGCACTAACCGTAGCAACCGATGAAGCAGAAGTGCTCCAGCTACCGCCTGAGGTCGAATCTGTCAAGGTAATGTTACTGCCGGTGCATACTGTTGAAGGGCCGGAAATAGTGGCAACCACTGGTATGCCCGTAGTCACTTTACGGATATTGTACGACTGGTCCGCAATGTATAGGTTTCCACCTGCATCTAGTGCAAGGCCAAATGGGGCGTTGATTTGAGCGGCTGTTGCCGCTCCTCCATCACCACCAAAACTAAATGATCCATTCCCGGCAAATGTCGAAATTGTACCAGAAGGGTTGATCTTACGTATCCGAAAGTTCAATTCATCAGATACAAAAAGATTTCCCGATGCGTCCAGCGCAAGTCCAAGTGGAGTATTCAAATTTGCCGCAGTTGCAGGCCCGCCATCTCCAGCAAAACTTGTTGCTCCCGTACCAGCTATCGTACTAATTATTCCTGATGCACTTATTTTCCTGATGCGGTGATTCCCGGCATCGGTAAAGTAAATATTTCCAGTTCCGTCAATTATCATACGCGAAGGGTTACCAATCTGAGCTGCTGTTGCTGCACCTCCATCACCACTAAAACCACCTGAACCAGTGCCAGCGATGGTGGTAATAATACCCGAGGAGCTAATTTTACGTATACGGTGATTAGAATTGTCGCTGATGTACAAATTACCGCTGCCATCTGCCTTAACACCAACCGGATAATTGAGTGATGCAGCAGTTGCCGCACCTCCATCTCCACCATATCCTGCAGATCCTGTTCCGGCAATAGTAGTAATAATTCCAGACGAAGTTACCCTACGTACCCGATGATTATTTATATCTGCGAAATAGATATTTCCAGATCCATCGACAGTAACATCATACGGGTCGTTCAGCATTGCAGCTGTAGCTGCTCCGCCATCGCCACTAAAGCCAGCAGTTCCATTTCCTGCAATCGTTGAAATAATTCCAGAGGGAGTAATTTTCCGAACGCGATGGTTAAGCACATCAGCAACAAATATATTTCCACTGGCATCAATTGCCACACCATCCGGAGTACGCAATTGAGCTGCTGTCGCTGCCCCACCGTCACCACTAAACCCTGCCGTTCCTGTCCCTCCTATTGTCGTAATAATGTTACAAGCCGCAGTACCAGAACTCACTGCAACAGCCTGCGTATCAACTGTAGCGCCACAGCCGTTTGTAACCGAATAACTGATAATAGCTACACCAGACGCAACACCTGTAACCACACCGCCGCTGGTGACAGTAGCAATTGAAGTAGCACTGCTGCTCCATGAGCCGCCTGAGGTGGCATCAGATAATGTAATTGTTGAACCCGCCGCAACAGTTGAAGGCCCGGAAATGGCCGCCACGGTTGGGGTGCCTGATGTTATTTTACGAATACGTTGGTTCATGTAGTCCGCTATATACAGATTATTACCAGAGCCAATTGCTAAGCCTGTCGGTTGATATAACTTTGCAGCTGTTGCCGGCCCGCCGTCGCCGCTAAAACCGGAAACACCACCAGTACCTGCGATTGTAGTGATTATTCCAGATGAATTCACCATGCGAATGGCATAGTTAATCTCGTCGGCAATTAATAAGTTACCGATACCGTCAATCACTATACTTTGAGGATTTTTTAGAGTTGCTGAAGTTGCGGCGCCACCATCACCGGAAAAACCTGCTGAGCCGTTTCCGGCAACTGTTGTAATGATCCCTGATAACGATACTCTCCGGATACGTTGATTGCTTACGTCCGCGATATAGAGGTTACCAGTTAGGTCAACAAAAACGCCATTCGGGTAACGCAAAAGAGCCGCCGTCGCATTTCCGCCGTCGCCGGAATATCCTGCAGTACCTGTGCCTGCTACTGTGGAAATAACACCAGAAATATCGACTTTCCTAATACGGTTCCCCGTTGAAAAGTATACAACCCCATTGTTGTCGACCGCAATACCGTTCGGGCCATCAAGCGTAGCAGCAGTAGCCGGCCCTCCATCACCTCCAAAGCCTGATGATCCATTTCCCGCAAACGTTGATATTATCCCTGATGTACTAATCTTTCTAATAATGTTGTTCCCCAATTCTGCAACAAAAATATTCCCGCTACTGTCTAAAGCTATGCCATAAGGGTAGTTCACTAAAGCCGAGGATGCTGGCCCTCCATCCCCGCTGTAACCAGAAGTTCCGTTGCCGGCTATCGTTGTAATTATACCTGAAGTGCTGACTTTCCTGATACAATTATTATACAAATCGGCAATAAATAAATTACCATTTCGATCTACAGCCACACCCGATGGAACATTTACGCTGGCAGCCGTCGCCGCCCCACCATCTCCAGAATACGCTCCTGTGCCATTACCCGCAATCGTCGTAATAATATTACATGAAGAACCCGAACCCGTCACCGTCACACCCTTTATCACTACACTAATCCCACAACTATTCGTCACCGAATAACTAACAATAACACTACCCGCAGCAACGCCTGTTACCACACCACCACTGGTTACCGTGGCAATTGAAGTAGCACTGCTGCTCCATGAGCCGCCTGAGGTAGCATCGGATAATGTAATTGTGGAACCCGCAGCAACAGTTGAAGGCCCGGAAATGGCGGCTACCGTTGGGGTGCCTGATGATATTTTGCGGATGCGG
>CANCOG010000189.1 GCA_947379685.1 Flavipsychrobacter stenotrophus
GAACCATTAGGGAAGGGCACTATCATTGTACAGGATTCATTTCTTTCGGGTAAGATCCCCAACTACATCACCACATTTGTTTGCACCGAATTTGTATCGGGGAGTTCTATTGCTTGTGAAACCGTTGCAGGTGACAGATTCTGGTCTAAAATGAACAGGCGCGTTGAAACAGCACCGGGGAACAAGACGAAGATAACTTATGAGATCGCATTCGATATCGAAATAGTGAAATTCGGGCTGGGGTTCCGATTGCCACAGTTCATAGTAAACAGCTATACCAAGCGGACAATGAGCAAGTATCTATCTGTTTTAAAGGGGATTCTGGAACAGAAGTAATTGGCGTTTTATAGGCGGGCCGGGCAATCGGAAACTGAGTAAGCATTGCAGTGAAATTATTTTAATATTTTGTGTAAAAATTAAAAAAAATATTTTTTCGATTTTATACAATAAAGATAAAAACAGGCGTTTATTTATTACAAACTTCCAAAATTTTATGAGATCCAACCTCCGGCACATTATCGCTATGATATGGTGCCTTTTTTTGTGCGCACTGGTCTGCGCCTGCAAAATGGGCAAGTACGACTTGCAACTCACCAGGAACTTTGAAAACGAGATAGAGCAACAGCAAAATCTTGAATTCATGTTCAACAAGGATCTTTACCCAGATAGCCTGCTGAACCGATGGGACAGCACTAGCTATGTGGAAATTACGCCGGCAGTAAAGGGCATGTTCAAATGGAACAGTTCCAGCATGCTTACATTCTCGCCGGCTGAGGGCTTTACCCCCGGAACTGAGTACACAGCCCGGCTTACGAAACAGATTCTGAAGTACAGCACTAAAAAGCTGAGCTTCGACCAGCAGCCAATACATTTTCATACGGCCGAGCTCAAGGTTACGGCAGCCCACCTTTCCTGGACACGGGGCAAAAATGTATCGAATATAATGGTGCAACTGGACATGAGCTTCAACTACGATGTGAACCTGACCGAAGTCGCCAATAAACTGAAACTCAGCAGCAACGGAACTCCCGTGAATGTAAGTACAGCAAACAATGGTAGCGGCAAGGTACTCTCGGTTCAGTTTATGCCGGTGAATGATAAGGATGAAGAGACACCCCTTAAAATAGATTTGGCAAAAGGCATAGCTATAAGTGGGTCAAAGTACATTTCAACTAAAGATACTTCCTTCACGGCGGGCATCCCATCGAGGTACAACCTCACCATTACGGGAGTAACGGCACAACATACCGGCAGCGAAGGGGTTATTACCGTAAGCACGTCGCAGCCGGTGGTAGAAAAAGACCTCAAGAATTTTATTGAACTCAGCCCGCAAGCTGCTTTTGATGTAGCTGTCAACGATGGTGGTTTTACCATCACGAGCAGTAAGCTACTGGCAACCCAACTATATAACCTTACCATTTCGAAGGGTCTGGAGGGAGGCTTTGGTGGCAAGATGAAATCGGTGTATTCAGAGCAGGTTTCATTTGGCAAGTTGCGGCCTTCCATCAATTTCATGAATACCAAGGGGATGTACCTGTCTTCAGCAGGGTACAGAAACCTCATGCTGAATATTGTAAACGTGAGCTCGGTAGAGGTGTGCGTGATAAAGGTGTATGAAAATAACCTGGAGCACTTTATGCGTAAGGATAAGCGGTTCGACTATCACTACGATGAAGAAGACCGGGAGGGTAATGATATAGAGTACTACGACACAGAGAACCTGGGTGACACCATTTATAAGAGAAGTTACCTGACCGAAAAACTACCCAAACAAAACTCGGGCAGGGTGTTGCATCTTGACTTTCAGGATAAGATAAAAGACTATAATGGTGTGTATGTGATTCTTGTAAGGTCGAAAGAACATAACTGGATACAGGAGTCGAAAATTTTGTCGATCTCGGATATCGGCATTATAGTAAAGGAGGAGAGGGACAACATTTATGTGTTCACGAATTCTATAAGAACAGCCACTTCTCTGGCTGGTGTAAATGTCTCGTTTATCAGTACCAATAACCAGAAGCTGTATACGGGAACAACCGATGGCAGCGGCGTGGCTGTTTTCAAAAATATCTCGCAAACATCACCAGGCTTCAGGGTAGGGATGGTTACGGCGAAGAAAGGTGATGAGTTTAGTTTTGTTTGGTTTGATAAGGCAAGGATAGGCACTTCGCGTTTCGACGTTGGCGGACGAAGCCCCAATGAGACGGGGTTGATTGCTATGATATATCCTGAGCGCAATTTGTACCGTCCGGGCGAGACAATTCATGTTAGTGCTATTGTACGCGATGAGCAATGGCAACCACAGGCCGATGTGCCGGTAAAAGTAAAGCTGACAATGCCCAATGGCAAAGAGTTTTCGCTGGTGAGAAAAATACTGAATGAGCAAGGCTCTTGCGAAACCATGTTTACACCACCACCTACAGCCATTACAGGCACCTATATTGTTGAAGTGTACACAGGTAACGACGTTCTGCTTAATTCCTATGGTATAAGCGTAGAAGAATTTATGCCTGACCGCATGAAGGCTACCCTTAAACTGGATAAGGAAGATTATAAGCCGGGCGATAATGTTACAGCTCAGGTGCAGGCAGATAACTTGTTTGGTACACCGGCTGCAGGAAGAAATTACCAGTGTGAGTTGAACCTGGAAAAGACAACTTTCACTTCAGACAAATTCCCTGAGTATGATTTCGGTATCCAGAGTGAATTTCATTTTAATACCGATAACCACGTAGGCAAGACTAGCGATAAAGGGACAGTAACAGAAGTGTTCAAACTGGATCCGGCCCTGGCTGATGCCGGGATGCTCAACGGGAATATAATGGCCACCGTGTTTGACGAAACAGGACGCCCGTTGCATAGGTACGCCCATTTTAAAGTGTATACGCAACAATTGTTTGCAGGTGTGAAATGCGACCAGGAATATGTTTCTTCGAAGATGCCTGTACACATGGGGTTGATAGCACTGGATAAAAATGGCACGCCGCAAAACGGACAGGTAGAGATTGCAGTAATAAAGAAGGAGTGGCATACCGTAATACAGCAAAATGGAAGTAGTTACAGGTACGTTTCGCAAAGTGAAGATAAAGTCATCTCGCAGCAAACGGTGCAGATTTCAGGCATCAGTTCCAGCTATGCATTTACCCCGCAATTGAGTGGTGAATACCAGGTGCGCATTTACATAAATGGCTCGAACAATTATGTTGCCAGAACCTACTATGCTTACGGCTGGAGCGATACGCAATACTCAAGTTTCGAGGTAAATAATGAAGGCAATGTGGAGATAAAGCTGGAAAAGAAAGAGTACAATACTGGTGAAAATATTAAGGTGTTATTTACCACTCCGTTTGAAGGAAGAATGCTGGTGACGCTGGAGCGCGACCACATGATCAAGTACTACTATCTCGACACAAAAAACAAGTCGGCTTCTCTTGCCTTTAATGCAGATGAAACCATGTTACCCAATGTGTACGTCACCGCAACTTTGTTCCGCCCGATGGATGGCAGTGAAATGCCGCTTACGGTTGCCCATGGTTTCAAATCAGTTGCTGTAAGTAACAAGAGTTATGAACTTCCTGTAAAGATCACGGTCGCAGAAAAATCGAGATCGAAATCGAAACAGACTATTAATGTAAGAACCACGCCAGGGGCCTTTGTTACCATATCGGCAGTGGATGAAGGTATTCTCCAGGTGAAGAATTTTGCAACGCCAGATCCCTACAATTATTTTTACCAGAAGGTGGCCCTATCGGTAAACAGTTATGATGTGTATCCATGGTTGATGCCGGAGATCAAAACAACACTGTCGAGCACCGGTGGTGATGGTGCAGGAAGTGATGGCAACAGGGTAAACCCGATGTTCGTAAACAGAGTAAAAAATGTGTCCTTCTGGAGTGGTATCAGGCAGGCTGATAGCCGTGGGAATGTGCGTTATGATATTGATATCCCTCAGTTTTCCGGTGACATAAGAGTAATGGCACTTGCCTATAAAAACAAAGGATTTGGCAGCGGAGATCAGCATATGAAAGTGGCTGACCCAATAGTGATCAGTGCGGCGTTGCCCCGGTTCCTGAGCCCTAAGGATGAGGTAATAATGCCGATATCTTTGAGCAACACTACCGGTAAAAATGCCACTGCTGTGGTAACTGTGAAGACAAGCGGGCAAGTGGGTATTAACGGTGAAGAAACTCAGACCATACAAATACCAGCAAACAGGGAACAAAGGGCTGTCTTTAACCTGGTTGCGTTGCCTTCAGTAGGCGTAGGAAAGGTCGTGGTAACAGTGAAGGCGCTGAACGAAACATTTGTCAATGAAACTGAATTGAGCATACGCCCTCCGGCATCTTTACAGAAGATTACCGGTAGCGGTTTTGCAGTTGAGAATAAGGCCACCGGACTCGATGTGAAGAATAATTTCATTCCGTCGTCCATGAGGGGTAAACTTGTAGTGGGGAAATCACCATTGACGCAGTTTAGCAAACACCTCGATGACCTCGTGCGTTATCCTTATGGATGCGTTGAGCAAACCACATCGGCTGCGTTTCCACAACTGTATTACGCCGACCTCATTAAGAGCATTTATGGCACAACAAACAGCGACATGAACCCTGCCTACAATGTACAACAGGCTATCATCAAGCTTCAGTCAATGCAGTTGGGCGATGGAGGGCTTTCTTATTGGCCGCAGGGTGGCGAGGAAAGCTGGTGGGGCAGCGTATATGCATGCCATTTCTTGCTGGAAGCAAAGAAGGCCGGGTACGACGTGAATGCACATACTCTGGAGCGGCTGCAGGAATATATGAAGTACAAATTGTACAAGAAAGAACTCATGACCTTCTTCTACAACGGTAAGAGCCAAAAGCAGGTGGCGCCGGAAGAGATACCTTACTCGCTCTACGTGCTCGCGCTTGCAGGGCAATCGCAGCCGGCGAACATGAATTACTACAAAGCCCACCAGGAATTGCTTACGCTCGATGGGAAGTACCTGCTCTCTGCAGCTTATGCCCTTTCTGGTCAGCCGTCACAGGCGCGTGAACTGCTGCCTCCGGCATTTTCCGGTGAAATTCCTGACCATTGCTTTAGCGGCAGTTTCTATTCTCACATAAGAGATCAAGCCCTGTCACTATTGGTTTTGCTCGATGTTGATGCTAACAATGCACAGGTGGGCATCATGGCCAAACAATTGTCCGATCAGTTGGCACATGAGCGCTACCTGAGTACTCAGGAAAATGTCTTTAGTATGCTGGCGTTGGGCAAGATCATGAGAATGGCCAATCAGACCACAGCAACCGCAGCCATAACCGCTGCAGGTAAGGTAATAGGTAACACTACCGGACAATCAATTTCAGTAGATCTTAAACCACATGCCGGGGAGCCAATTGGTATACAGGTGAAAGGCAAGGGTGGATATTACTATTTCTGGGAAATGAGTGGTATTTCTACTGATGGTAGCTACAAAGAAGAAGACAGCTATCTAAAGGTTCGACGTACCTATTATGACCGGCAGGGCAGGGAAATGGGGAATTCATTCCATCAGAACGATTTGGTTGTTGTGCGAATCTCTATTGAGGGCCAGCAAGATGGTTTTATAGACAATGTGGCAATTACAGATATGCTACCAGCCGGGTTCGAAATTGAAAATACCCGACTCAGCGAAATGCCAAAAATGGAATGGATCAAGGAGCCTGTGGAACCACAATACAGTGATATTAGAGATGACCGGATCAACATGTTTACCTCCGTGGGCCGGAAGCGTAAGGACTTCTTTTACATGGTTCGTGCAGTATCACCCGGCACTTATCAATTGGGTCCCGTGCAGGCTGATGCTATGTATGACGGTAACTATCATTCCTACAATGGGGCAGGTATTATAAAGATTTCGGAACGATAGAAAGGGTGGAATTCCTATTGTTTTTCGCAGCAAAAAGTGCTAAATTGGTGTTTCTTAATAAACTTAAAACACTATGAGCAATATTCAATTATTTGAAAGTAAACAGGTGCGCAGTCACTGGGACGAAGAACAGGAAAAATGGTTTTTTTCTGTAATAGATATCGTTGAAATACTTACCGATAGCAACAATTCGAGGAGGTATTGGAGTGATCTAAAGCGTAAAATTGAAAAGGAAGGTGGAAGTCAGTTGTACGAAATTATCGTACAACTGAAATTGGAGTCTGCTGACGGAAAAAAGTATGTCACAGATTGCACGCATACTGAGGGACTCCTTCGTATTATCCAATCGATTCCGTCCCCTAAAGCAGAGCCTTTCAAGCAGTGGTTGGCAAAGGTAGGTTACGAACGTATGCAGGAAATTGCAGACCCCGCTCAAAGTTTGGAGCGGGCCCGCGAAAACTGGCAAAAGGCGGGAAGAAGCGAGAAATGGATACAACAGCGAATGACTGGTCAGGAAACCCGCAACAAGCTAACTGACTACTGGAAAGAAAGTGGGGTGGAAAAAAGCGATGAATTTGCCTACCTTACCAATATCATTCATGCAGAATGGACGGGACTTTCGGTAAAAGATCATAAGGCCATCAAGGGCCTGAAAACTCAGAACCTTCGGGACCATATGACAGAAGCTGAATTGATCTTCACTGCCCTGGCTGAGTTATCAACAAGGCAAATTGCTATATCGGATGAAGCTAAGGGTGTTGTCGAAAATGCAAGAGCCGGCAAGAAGGGCGGCACAATTGCAAAAAATGCAAGATTGGCATTGGAAGAAAAAACAGGGAAGAAGGTAGTGACGGGCGATAATTTTTTGCCCCCTGCAAAAGACAAAAGGAAAATAGCAAAGTGACCAGTTCCTGGTTGTGTTGTAACAAAGCAAAGAGATGATCAAAGAGATTTCGGGCGGGAAGAAAAAGTGGCTGAAGAAGCTAATGATTGGTATTGCCGTAACGGTCATTTCGTTCTTTCTACTTGATCTGATATCTCCCGTTGACACCAACATTCCATTTGCACAAGTTGTTGTGGCGAGGGATGGGACGGTGCTGCACGCATATCTGGCAAAGGATTACCAATGGCGTATGTTTACCCGGCTCGATGAAATAACACCGGAGCTCCGTAAGGCAATCGTGTTTAAAGAAGATAGACATTTTTATCATCATCCGGGTGTTAATCTGCTGGCCGTGGGCAGGGCTGCATTAAATAATGTTTTCAGGCTCAAGCGCACCTCGGGGGCTTCTACCATTACTATGCAAGTGGCCAGAATGCTGGACCCCAAACCCAGGACTTATCTGAACAAGTGCCTGGAAATGTTCCGGGCAACGCAATTGGAAGTACACTATAGCAAGGATGAGATCCTTCAGATGTACCTTAACCTTGTACCCTATGGATCGAACATTGCAGGGGTAAAGGCAGCATCGTTACTGTATTTCAATAAAGCGCCCGATCATCTGTCGTTGGCCGAAATAACTGCTTTGAGCATCATACCAAACAGGCCGAATTCCCTGGTGATGGGTAAGGATAATGCCCTTATTGTAGAGCAACGAAACAAGTGGTTACGGAGGTTTGCCGATGCAGGACTGTTTCAATCTTCAATTATCAAAGATGCAGTTCAGGAGCCCTTAACAGCCTTCCGGCATAGTGCACCGGCAGGTGTACCACAATTTGCAATGCGCGTGAAAAATATGCATCGGAGCAGCCTTGAACTGCGGACAACCCTTGATAGTAAAATGCAACAAAAGACAGAAGGGATAGTTGCAAACTATGTCAACCAACTAAAGCTGCATAACATCAATAATGCATCGGTACTTATCGTAGACAACGTTACTCATGAAGTACTTACCTACATTGGCTCTTCCGATTTTGCTGACCGGCATAATTACGGGCAGGTTGACGGTGTGCATGCACTCCGGTCTCCCGGAAGCACTTTAAAACCGCTATTGTACGGTTTGTGTATGGACAAGGGTTTGATCACACCTAAATCTATGATTGCAGATGTGCCCATCAACATTAAGGGTTATTCACCTGAAAATTATGATCGGGCGTTTAATGGCAATGTAACGGCGGAATTTGCGCTAAGCCATTCATTGAACATTCCAGCGGTCAAGTTGCTGGAAAGTGAGGGTGTTGGGACATTCGCGAACGTGCTTTCTACTGCCGGATTTGGATCCATTTTGCAGAACAAAAAGAAGGTTGGTCTCTCGCTCATTCTGGGCGGCTGTGGGGTAAGGCTCGATGAACTTACTGCTCTTTACTCATCATTTGCAAATGACGGGAAATACTACCCGCTGAAATATGAAATTGCAGACAGTGCCAGCCCACAGTCACGACATAAAAGTGATACGGCAAAAGGTGTTGTAATTCTTTCCGCTCCTGCAAATTACCTGCTTACCCGTATTCTCAGCGAATTACATCGTCCCGACTTGCCTAATGCCTATGATGAAGCTCAGGGAATACCACACATTGCCTGGAAAACAGGTACATCCTATGGCCGGAAGGATGCCTGGAGCATCGGCTATAACAAGCGTTACACAATCGGTGTCTGGCTGGGTAATTTTTCAGCCGTTGGCGTACAGGAACTAAGTGGGGCCTCTACTGCGACACCGCTTTTATTCCAGTTGTTTAACGCGATAGACCACAATGCTATTAATGAATGGCTGGAGCCACCGCATGACATTGGCTTCAGGTTGGTCTGTGCTGAAACAGGCAAAGTGCCTGACGATTTCTGCACCAACCAGGTTATGGACTATTACATCCCTGGCGTGTCGGCATGTGATAAATGCGAGCACCTGAAAAAGACATGGATCTCGGCCGATGAGCGCTTCAGCTATTGCACCTACTGTCTCCCTCCAACTGGCTA
>CANCOG010000190.1 GCA_947379685.1 Flavipsychrobacter stenotrophus
ACCTTATGTCGTTCAACCGTTACACTATTTTAGCTGCATTTTTTACACTGAGCATCTTTGCAATAGTTTGTTATACCTCGTGCATTCCCTGCAAATGCAAGGGCGTTGTTTGTGTGAACGGAGGTACCTGCGCTGGGTGCGATATGAGAACCTGCACCTGCCCAACCGGATTTACCGGTGCCAGTTGCGAAGTAAATGTAATGAGCCAACTAAAGGGAACTTTTACCTGCCGAAGAAGCAACTGTTCGCCAGCCCGAGATACTGTTATTGCGTGGCAGAGTACCGTAAGAAATGACTCGGTCACCCCTCAAATATCGTACGTCTCCAATTTCGACAATACGGGCAATGAAGCCACCGTTTCTCTGAGTACGAACACGTCGCTTGTGTTTACCGGTAACCTGGCAGGCTATGGCGTAACTGTGACCGGCACATTTACCAATGCAGAGATTTTGGTGCATTACATAAAACATCCTTATCAGCCGGGTGCTCCCGATACTGTTTGCGACATTACAATGGTAAAAATGTAAAAGGTGACATTTGATGAGCGAGAGAAAATCGCTTGAAATTTTGTTAACTCACCAGTTTCTAATGCTCCAACCAACGGGGATTGTCTATTTTTGATGTTATTGTTTCATTCTTCTCTCTAAAAAACTATTAAAGTGAAAGTACTTCGTCCAGTTCTCCTTTCTGCCTTGCTCACTACCGGCATTTTTGGTTCCGTATTGTATACGGGTTGTAAAGATAAATGTGGAAGTACAACATGCGCGAATGGAGGGACCTGTAGCGACAATAAGTGCAGTTGTCCAACCGGCTATTCGGGAACGACCTGCGCAACCGGGATGACAGATGGCTTATTGGGCAGTTATGATTGCAGCCGTGCAAACTGCAATCCTGTACAAACGGGCGTGAATGCATGGAGAAGTGTTATTTCAAGATCATCAACAAACGGGGGCTATACATTCAATATATCCAACTTTAATAATGCTAATATTGCGGTTTCCCTTACAGTTGACAGCAATATGAATGTGACAACAAACCTGGCTACAGGCCAGTCGGGCATCTCAGCAAGAGGGAAATTTGCAAGCGGTAAAATGACATTGCACTTTACCACGTTCTCTGCTGCCGGTGGTGTTGAGGGGCCTACATGTGATATGACTATGGTGAAATTGTAGGTCAATCCCTTAAATATAGAATTTCGCGCCGAGACGCTAAGGCGCAGTTCCCTGTTTATTCAATTAAGACATGGTTTATTTGAGCTTAAGGCGCAAAGCCCCCGTTACCTCAATGAAATTGACCTTATGGCTGGGGTACAATTGATGCAAAATGCGGCTTTAGCCCAAATTTGCAACTCGTTTGGCTAAAGCCGACTGGTTCTAGTCTTTCCCCCCGTCTTAAAAGCCGGGGCAACTGGACCTTTCGATTCCATTTTCATGAATTATGCAGATCAATCGTCATCATCTTCCTTTTCGTGTACCAAGACAAATGCGGCGCGTTTGGGTGATGGGTAGGTGCAACCTGGTTTAAGGCTCTTCCATAGTACGCGGTTGAGTGCAGCATCAGGTACACGGTCGGCTTTTGCAAGGTCAAAGCCATCACTTTCTCGCGATAACTGATTGCTGGCGAGGTTGAGTGCATCCATATCAACGGTTTCATCGAGGTGTTTAAAGCTTGTGGTATCTGCTTTGGGAGTAAACGACCTAAACATGGGCATCGCACCTGCATCATACTGACTCATGGGTGGTAAACCAAGTACCAGCTCTATTGTACGAAGCATGCCTGAGGTCGAGTACATGGTGTGATCAACATAATTCCGCTTTACATATGGGCCGGCAAGGTAGGCAGTGCTTCTGTGGGCATCTACATGGTCGGGGCCGTTTTGGGCATCATCTTCCAATACAAAAACCGCGCAATCTTTCCAGATACCACTTTGGGATAGATGCTCGATCAGTAAACCCAGCGCTAAATCGTTATCAGCCACAAAACCGCGTGGGGTGCGTGATTTTTTACCTAGTCCTGCCGTGTGATCGCTTGGCAGGTAGATTATATTTAACTGTGGAACAGCATTTTTGGCCAGTAATGAGTCGAAATCGTGCGCCCATATCTTTTCCCTGAAAACATCCCTGATATCCAGGTTCCAGCCAGGGTAGTCTTTACACATGTGTTTTGCAAGATCTTTCAGGTAAACAGTACCATCATCATCGGTAAATTCACCATAGTCGCGAAAAGTCAGTCCTTTTCTGAGCGCATAATCCCACAAAAAACCATTCCTTGGCAAGGCTTCCTTTTTATTCCCGGCATAGTCATAGTTGCCACCTCTGCCACCATAGTTGGTCGGCCAGGTCTTTTCCACAAAATCATTAGCATAAGCCGCCATGCTCCAATTGTGCCCGTCAGCGCTTACTTCGGCATCTACATAAAAATTATCAAGCAGCACAAACTCACTGGCAAGCTTGTGCTGGTTAGGGGTTACTTTCTCACCAAATAAAACGAGGCTGGTATCACCATTACCCCCTTTCACATCTCCCAGCACCTGGTCGTAGGTTCTGTTCTCCTTCATGATATAGAATACGTGCTTTATGGGCGAGGTATCCCCTACCCGAGTGGGTATCGGGTTGTTTTTTTCGCCATCTGCCATTGTCTCCTTTTCCTTGGTGTATGGCGTATTTTTATACACCTGCAACGACCATACTTTTAATTGTTTTTCGGCAGGCATCTGTATCATCGAAAGTGTTCCTTTAAACAAGCCTCCGATATACTGATCGCTGCCTTTATTGGCTTTTTTGTAGTTAGAAGGCTCTTCCTTATGCACTGGCTGAGGGCCACCAGGGTTGGCCATTGATGCATTACCCTTTCCATTGGTTACAAACAACTCGTTACCGATTGCCTTTACGCAGGTCGGGTACCAACCTACTGGAATAAATCCTTTCGAAAAACTTTTGCCGGGCTCCTTTACATCAAACACAGCGAGGCAATTATTGTCTGCATTGGCAACATATAAGGTAGCATTATCGTCGCTAAGCGATACGCTGTTTGTAGTGGAGCCATTGGGGGCATTGGGATACAAGGCGGCATTTAAAATTTCAGTTTCGATAAAGGTCCGGGTATCGACCACCGAAACACTGTTATCCAATGCATTGGCTACGAACACATAATTTCCGTCCCTGGTTACAGTCAGATCATTGGGATTCTGCCCGATGTTTACTGAATCGGTTATTACTCCCTTTTTGACATCGTAAGCCAGCAACTTGCCCCCGCCCCATAAAGAAATGTAAAGCCGCCCCCTGTCGGGTGACAATAAACAAGTATAGGCAGCTGCACTTAACTGAACCTGATGCAATGTCTTTTTAGTACCCAGATCAACGATATACAATGAATTATTTTCCTTGGTGACTACGTACAGCAAGTTATTTCTATCATCAATATCCAGGCCTGCCGGTGATATCTTTTCCGGCCACCGTTTGCCGAGTACAATGCTATCGGTCATCACCAGCGTATCATGCGTAATCCAATATTTGATGATCTGGTTATCATTGCCTGCCGATGCATAAAGGTTTTTGTTATCGTTGCTGAATTTAAGCCCTAACCAACTGGCATGAATGGGTGATGTGTGCAGTAAAATGTGTTTTTTAGCATCGACCAGTTGTATACTTTGTTGCGAGACACCATTGTTGGTAATTGCCAGGTAATGCCCATCGGCAGAAACAGCCATGTTCATCGGCAGGTCACTTTCGAGGGACATTGTTTCACCTGCAGGTGTCAATGCCCAGCCATTCGGCAGCAGGGTTTTGTTTTTCTGGGCATGAACTACACCAAACAAAAACAAACTAAAAAATAGTGCTGCGATTCGCTTCATGTGCCGTTTTTTGTAAAATTAATTGATGCTTGCTGAATTGCCCTTACGTTGTGCAGTATTGACCGGAAAATAATATTGCCATGCTCATGAAATGATTGCCACCATTAACTTTTGCACATAAGAATCAATGACATAGTGCACCCCCATCCTGATTTTCCTTAAAAATTTCCGACTAAAAAAACGGCCATTAACAAAAATAAATCAATTCATTAACAAAATTAAATCAACTCATTAACAACCGCCTTTCAAGCCTTTTGTTAAATCGCAACTCGCAATCGAAACAAATAAAATATAACAAAATTAAATGCAAATTATTATGTATAAAATTAAAATTAGATTTTGCTAAATCGACATAAATCCCTTATCTTAGCAGCTCAAACCTACTTAAAAAACAACCGTCATGAGATTTTTCCGATTCGTCTTCATGCCTGCAGTATTCTTGTTTGCATTTTATTCGCTCCTGGTGTATATCAACCGGGAAGACCATTATGACTTCAGATACGGCGATGAAAATGTATGGTACCAGTTCCATATGCCGACCTTAATAGGCAGCATGCCAAATCTTAGATCAAAACATGAGGGAGATAGCGATTCGATATTTTACTAAACATTCCTTTATTCAATTAATTTACTGACCGGGCTCTAAAGCGCCCGGTTTTTCTATTGTAGTCTTAGGAACGATGATAAAATAAAGTACACCATCTGTCTTGTTCTTTTCCATTTCTGCTTCGTTGAAAAAGTCTTTAAATAGCTCACTATTCGCAGATTTTTCGCCTTGCATAAAAGAAAAATAACTTCGCCATATGGTGTACTTTATTTTATCAACGTTTCTTATCGAGATCACAACACAAAGAAATAACACAAAAAAAGTGATTGCTGTCATGACGCAACATCTCGTTTTCCTTTACTTTCGCCCGAACAAAGCCAATTTATGAACAGCGCCTCGCCCTACAAGGAACAACATTTCGAAAGTTCAGAACTGGTGACCGATATTGTTATCGGCATGAGCGACGGGCTTACTGTGCCCTTTGCGTTGGCTGCGGGGTTAAGTAATGCTGCATTGGGCATCGGCACTCATACCGTAATTACAGCCGGCCTCGCAGAAATTGTTGCCGGTTCTATTGCTATGGGCCTCGGCGGATACCTAGCCGGTAAAACAGAAATGGATCACTACTCATCGGAATACAAGCGGGAAGAATGGGAAGTGGATAATCTGCCGGAAAAGGAGAAGGAAGAAGTAAGGGAAATATTCGCGGGCATGGGCATGAGCGAAGCAACCACAAAACTGATAGTTGATGAAATGGCTAAGGATAAGGCCAAGTGGATCGACTTCATGATGCGGTACGAACTGGGCCTCGAAAAGCCCGACCCCAAACGCGCCCGCAATAGTGCGCTGAATATTGGCGTGTCCTACATAGTGGGGGGATTGGTGCCACTAACACCCTACTTTTTCTCTGCTACTCCACTCGATGGGCTAAAATGGTCTGCAGTAATTACTGTATGCTGCCTTCTTGTTTTTGGCTTCTTTAAAGCAAAGGTGACTGGGCAAAACCCTTGGGCTGGAGCCATTCGTGTTGCTATAATTGGCTCAGTGGCTGCAACTGCTGCGTTTTTGATTGCGGGGTTGTTTAATAAATAAATATCACCAAAGCTAATATACCTATGAAAAATAAACTTCACTGTCGTTTTTTGACATTGGCATTAATTGCCATATCTTTCTGCTCAGGTTTTATCGCGAATGCGCGGCATATAGCTGGGGCCAGACTCTCCTACAGTCACATAAGCGGCGATACCTACCTGATAAACCTGGAATTATTGGGAGATTGTTATGCGCCCGCTGACATTTTGGGGCAACTATCAACTTCCACTCCATACGTTGGTATTTACAATGACACTTCTTATGTGAACTCACTTGCATTAAATATCGATACTTCAAAAAGTAATATAGAAGTTACACCCAATTGCACACTTGAACCTACCGCCTGCACGAGTACAAGTTCCGCTATTCCGGGCCTAAGGAAATTTGTGTATACCGGACAGTTTACATTCCCTTTTCCCCTTAAGCGGTGGCGAATTGTATTTGACGGTAATCTGGGTATGGGATTCCAAGCAGCAAGAAGCTATAATCTAACTAATATTAATCTATCTGGCGGTCCGACGGACATTGAGGCCATACTCAATAATACTACTAGTTTCAACTCGAACACAGTAATCAAAAACGATTTGCCGATTTATTTTTGCCTGAACAAAAATGAAAGCTACAACCCATCAATTATAGATATTGACGGTGACAGTATCTCAATATCACTTGTGCCCGGTAGAGATGGATACACAGGATCACCCGTTACTTACCTGAGTCCATTTACCTTTTCAAATCCAATTGCTGCATCTCCGGGTTCATTTGTATGCTCACCAGCCAATGGAATAATCAATTTTGTGCCCAATCAGGTACAAGATGCACTTGTTGTATACAGGATAAAAGAATACAGGGGCACTACTTTAATAGGCAGCAGCGAAAGTGAAATGAATTTCAGGGTATTGACCTGCATAGATAATGGATGCACGCTACTCGGTGTAGGGGCTGAACCCGCTGCCCGGAAATTAAATTGCTACCCCAATCCTGCTTCAGATGAAATCACGGTAACTCTTCCGTATTTCTCTGACAGGGCAGACATTTCGATAGCAGACGTTTTGGGCAGAACCGTGTTTCAAAAAATAATCTGCGATAATAAACTAACCAGTTGTACACTCGATGTTTCTCACTTGTTACAAGGAACTTATTGTATGAGGGTGAATGTTGATGGGGCTATGCAAACAGAGAGCGTTACTATTTGGTAAAGGACAAATTGTGGCGATTTTAACGTTGCATTTTGCCCCTTTCCGTTAGAATTCGGTCCTCGTCCCAGACATTCTCCTATCCTCATTTTTATTGACCGAAGATCTTTTCTCCCGTCCGCCTCTAGTTCAACACCTTCGGTGTTGGTGTTTTAAATTCATGTACCGCTGGTTTCACCAGCGGCTATTATTGTTGAAGCCCCCCGGGCTTCGTTAAGTCAACAACTTCCACTAATCCCCCAATTCCCGCTCTTCCGTATACCAAGGGAATGAATCGGCATTGCGGCCAGTTTCCCAGTAGAATTTGGTGCGTTTGCGGTCGTAATTGCCTACTTCATTCATGGTTTCGGAATCGTACAGGCGACCATTAATCATGGTGTAGTGGATGCTTTCGGTATTGTAGATGTTCTCCAATGGGTTCTTGTCCATTACCAGTAAATCTGCCAGCTTTCCGGCCTCTACTGAACCAATCCAGGTATCTAAACCGAGGTTGAGTGCCGGGTTAATGGTTGCCGCCCTGAGTGCCTCATATGGAGTCATGCCACCTTGCGCCAGCATCCAGATCTCCCAATGGGCACCAATACCCTGAATCTGGCCATGGGCACCCATATTCACCTTAACGCCTGCATTCGTCAGTTTCTTCAGGCTGCGCGATACTTGCATGTAGCCATTTTCATATTCCTCCTCCGGCGCCATAGTACGATGGCGACTGCGTGTATCTATCACCGAACGTGGCGTAAAGCGCAATAATCTTTCTTTTTCCCAAACATTGGTGTGCTGGTACCAATAGGTTTCACCAGCCAGTGCACCATAACAAACGATGAGCGTAGGCGTATAGCCTGTCTGTGCACGTTTCCAGAATTGAATAACATCATCATACAAGGTAGCCACCGGCAAATTATGCTCAATGGTGGTATGCCCGTCCATGATCATACTCAGGTTATGAAAAAAGAAGGAACCGCCTTCTGGTACCACTTCCATTTTCAGCTCCCTTGCAGCTTCTATCACCATCTGTCTTTGTTCGCGACGGGGCTGATTGTAGCTTTTTACGCTGAAGGCACCATACGCCTTGGTACGCCTGAGGGCACTCTTGGCATCCTCATATGAATTGATCACTGCCTTAAAGTCTCCTTCGGCACCATATAGTATAGTACCGGTAGAAAACACCCTCGGGCCAACCATGGTACCTGACTTTACCAATTCGCTCTGTGCAAAAACCATTTCACTATTAGCCGATGGGTCGTGCATAGTGGTAACACCATAGGCAAGGTTAGTGTAATATGGCCAGTGTTTTTGAGGGGTAAGTCCGTAACGGAAATGATTGCCATGGGCGTGTGCATCAATAAACCCGGGCATGATTGTTTTGCCATTGCAGTCAATTTCTTTCGCCCCGGCCGGGATGGTCACATCTGAACTTTTGCCGACTGCCTTAATGAGATTACCTTCTACTACAACCGTTCCGTTTTCAACTACTTCATTACCATTCATGGTAAGTATGCGCGCGTGAGTAAATGCGATAATACCCTTTGGTTTATCCGTCTTTGCGGTCAGACCAACGGTAATACCATGATCCGGTGTTTTAAACAGGGAATCGGGTTTTCCCGCCACAAAGTCGAACCTGTCTTCAAGATTAATAGTATAGTATTGGTCGCCAAGAGTGTAATGAAGTTGCTTGCTATCGCTACTCCAGTGCAGATTAATACCGGCGTCAAGCGACACCTTTTTTACAGGAAAATCAGATGAATCAGCGCTCAGGTTGATTGGTTTGCCTGTGTGGAGGAATGGAGCAACGTACACCTGGTGCAGGTTGACATATGCCACCCATTGGTTATCTGGAGAAACGGTAAACTGCCCTGCATAAGTACTTTTGAATACCACCCGCTCATCGCTGCCATCTGGCTTGAAACTGATGAGCTGCTTATCGGGCGTTTCTCCGCTTTCTGCATAAATGCACTTACCATCGGCACTAAATGACGGGTTTGAACCCTTATCCGTTGCAAATTCTTCAACCCCGCCCGCCGAAGGCATGGTGTAAATACCTGGCTTAATGGTATAGGTATTGCCCATTACATTATTGCTGCCTTCCTTCAAATAAACCAACGTCTTACCATCA
>CANCOG010000191.1 GCA_947379685.1 Flavipsychrobacter stenotrophus
TCAGTAACATTTCCCGATGGGTCCATCTTAGAGCGGATATACGAGACCAACAATGCACATTGGTCGGGTAAATTCGATGAAATAACTCTGAGTGTTAGTAGCAATGATGAATGGGCTTTGTCTCCTCCAGTCGCAGCGGTAATGAGCGCTACAGGTTTATTGATAAATTCACCGGATGAAACGGTCCAGTCGAGCGCGTTCTTCAGAGATCCCGGAACCCCAAAAGCATATTCGGGGGAACAGATGAACACACCGTCGGCTTCTGCAATTTGTTTCCTAAAGGCAGTTACGGTTTCCGGTGGGTCCTGGCTGTCGTTGAAGTGCGGGAGGTTGCCCAAACCATCATATAGGACAAAGTTGGCCTGCCCTTGTAGTAGCTCTGTAGCAGCTCGTATTACGGCATTATTGGAAGAATTGCTTTTAAGGCTGCCAGAAATGGCAAGAATGGTTGGGATTTGGTTGGTCATCGGGGTCATTTTATGCTGAAATGCTAAAGGTAAGGTAACCTCAAAATCCGGCCGAAGTTGTTGCCAATATCCCGATTTGCAAGAACAATATTCCCATAGGTGTGCGGTATTATTTCGCTATTTTTTCAGAGCAATCAACTCTCGTAGTTTTTTAGATTAAATTACAGCTGTATTATTGAATTTGCTATTTTTGGGCACTTAAAGGATTTTGATGGCGTTTTTACCCGGTAAGGTTTACTCAGTTATTGTTTACCCTTTCATTGTTTTACTTATTTCAGCTGTTGTGTTTACCGGATGCGCTCCAGCCCGTTTTGTGAAACCTCTGGACAAAGGACAGAATGCTGTCACTGCCAGTCTGGGCGGGCCGTTGATAGCCTATGGTGGCAGCAACATTCCCATTCCACTTTCCAGTCTAACTTTCGGGCATGGTTTCAGGAGTAGCTGCACGGGTTTTATTGGGTTGCATACAACCGCACTTGCATTTGGTGTTGTCCAGACTGAATTTGGTGCGGTGAAGAGGGTGTTGGTTCAGAACGGATGGCGGCCGGGCATCAGCATAGCGCCAACTGCCAATTTTATGTATGATAAATGGGAGCATCAGTCCAGCTTTTTCCCTCAGATAGATGCACACGCTTACTGGCGGTATTCGAAACGGCCGCACTATGTTTACCTGGGTATGAGCAATTGGTTCGATAATCACAATACCCGTGCTGAAGGTGAGCCGCAAAAAATACATTGGGTGCCTGCTCTGCAATTGGGTCATACCCTTGTAAGGCATGGCTGGGACTATACGCTGGAGTTGAAATATATTGCCCCGGGACAAAGTAATAAGGATTTGGTTGTTGACTACCAAAGTCTGGGTAAGACCGGAGCTATGGGCATATATATAGGTATTACCAAGAAAAAGTAGGAACTTACTGCTAAGTGTCCAACTCGTTAATGGTGTTGGACACTTACTGTTCGAAAACGAAAGGAAAATGTATAAAATCTGTTGTGTACTTTTTATTGCTTCACTGAGCTTATCCTCCTGCCTGAGGTTGGACAGTAATTTATTTCGAAACACAACTGTGACCAACTACCTGATGGAGGCCAACCACGCTCCGCAGGAAATATCGCTGGATGCATCTTATAAAATACCAGATTCACTCATTCACTTGTTGCCGCTAACTTCTGATGATAATGGCGATCAGGCAACCATATATGCAGAATACCTCGGCCGGCTGACCAGTATAGCGACCGACACAGTGATACTGTACTTTCATGGTACCCGGGATAACATGGACTATTACTGGAACCGAACAAAGCTCCTGGCGAATATTGGTGGTAAGAATCACTTTGGGGTAATGACTATCGACTATCGTGGTTATGGTATGAGTGGGGGGAAGCCAACAGAAACAGGTATGTATGCCGATGCCGAAGCGGCTATAAACTGGTTAAAGTCTAAGGGGCTCACTGGAAACAGACTTATCATGTATGGATTTAGTCTGGGTAGCGCGGCCGCTACATATAAAACTGCCAATCCAGGTGCATTGACTCCCGCTAAGCTGATTCTGGAGTCTCCGTTTGCGTCTGCTGCCATTATGGTTCAGGATGCTGCGCTACTGGCGCTTCCCGCCAGTTATTTTACTAACCTTAAAATAGACAATGCCCAGGAAATAAAGAAGACACAACAGCCCTTTTTCTGGATGCACGGTATCAATGATGATTTTCTCAGCATTACCACTCATGGCGAGGTAGTCTTTAAAAACTACGCGGGTACTTACAGTGAGGCCCATCGCATTCCATTGGCTACCCATACCGATGTGCCGATCGTTTGGGGTATTGACAATTATAAAGCTGCGATATTGGCGTTTATCAGACGATAGTATCACTGCCGATCGTGAAAATGATTACTGCTATCTGCTTCCCCATTCCCACATCCCAAACATAATTTTCTGATCTATTTTATGGCCCGTTTGCTTGATGGTTAACATGATCTGTCCGCGGTGGTGGCTTTCGTGTGAGATAAGGTACCCGAGAAACGCAGCAGGGTGGGGCTTGAAGTTTTTGATCTTCCCTTCGGTGAAACCGCGTTCCAGCAGCTGGGCTATAGCAGTCCCGCTTTGCTCTAGCATACCTTCCAGATAGGCTTTCGAGACAGGCACATCTTTTTCAATTTTACTTTGTGCCAGGAACAGGTCGGGCGCGGCTGCTTTCAGCCACATAAGCCGAACATTGTGCATGTGTGCAAATTGTTCCCACACATTTCTTCCTTTGGAAACAGGTGCGTCTGTAAGCGAACTTTCTTCAATCGCTTCCAATAAGTAGCGGTTTATCCTGTTGTGTATATGCCAGGTGTCCAGTTGATCTTTCATAGTGTAACAAAAATAGGTAATGATTGTTTGTTAATTCTCCTGTTTCGTTCCGATTATTTGCAATCATTCTTTTTAGATGACCACAATCATAAGAATTGCCGTCATACTTTACAAGGAGTCATTTAAATTTGCTTCCCGATGAGTGAGCTGAGCGATATTTCCACGTTGGAGGACATACAAGTATTGGTAGATACATTTTACGGAGCAATAAGGGAGGATGCCTTACTAGGCCCAATTTTTAATGAGCGCATTGGTGACCGCTGGCCGCAGCACCTGCAAAAAATGTATAGTTTCTGGCAAACTGTTCTGCTCGACCAGCACACTTACAACGGCCGGCCCTTTCCGCCACATGCCAGGCTGCCCGTTGTACAGTTGCATTTCGACACCTGGCTGGGGTTGTGGTTCAAAATTGTTGATGACCATTTTGCAGGTCCTGTTGCCGACGATGCAAAATTCAGAGGAGACAGAATGGCCCTCTTATTTCTATCCAAAATAGAATACTTCCGTAATTCGGGAGGCGTAAGCTTCGTTTAACCTGGAACAGAGTTATGCATTCAAGTACACTTATAATACTGTCATTTTTTTGTCAGGAAAATAAATGTATGTACATTCGCCACGTTTTTTAATTCAAAATCAGTTTAGAATATGAGAAAAAGTTTTTTACTATTACCGCTCGTAGGAGCATTTGCTTATTTAACCCTATCAAGTAATTCGGGTGGAAAGTCAGGAAATTTAACGGGTAGCCCTTCGGGTTCAACCGGGTGTGGCAGTTGCCATGGCAATAGTGCAGTTACAGGTGTGACCGTAACATTTGAGCTGGACTCGGCTGGAGTTCCAGTTACCCATTATAAAGCAGGAATGGTGTACACGCTTAAAATGATAGGCACGAACACCACAACATTCACCCTTCCGAAATTTGGTTACCAGATGGTTACAGTTATGGGTACCGGTTCTACTCAGGCGGGCACTTTCAGTACGGTTCCAACGGGCTCAAATACCCACACGTCGGGTGGGCTGACTGTATTAGGACAAACCACTCCTAATTCACCATCAACTGGTACGGGTGCAACAGGTACGGTTTATACACTTTCAGCGGGTTGGACAGCTCCTGTAGCTGGCTCAGGCACCGTGTCCGTTCATGCAGTTTTGAATGCGGTAAATAATAATGGAGGTGATGACAATGGAGACAAATGGAACACTGGTACAGCTTCTTTTCAGGAATGGACAGTTTCTCACGTTGGTGTTGCTGAAGTTGACGGACAAAATAACGCGGTTGCCTATCCTAGTCCGGTAACTGCTGACTTGAACATCGCACTCGGAAATACCCAATCAGGTACTTCCCAGGTTTCTGTTTTTGATATCAATGGCAGGCTTGTGGCACAGCAGAGCATCAATACAGCTGTTGCAAACCAGGTTACAACATTCGGTACAGATAGATGGGCACAAGGTATTTACAATGTAGTTATCACCTCAGGTAACACTAGCAAAACCATAACTGTAGTTAAGAAATAATAAGGACTAGACAGTGTGACAACAATAAAGCCTCGCGTGTGCGAGGCTTTATTTATTAATGCGATCCAGATTGTATGTAAAATTATTAATTTAAATTCAATTAGTGTAGACCTAACTCTTACCGGGCTTCGCCTTGGTCATAATGCAACCTGAGTTAATGTGATCTAAATGTAAATAAATTGAGTCGCACTTGCCACAAATCTGCCACATACTGCTTTCGGACTGATACACGAAATTCTTCATTATTCATCAGATTAACCGAAAGTCTAATTTTACAATTCGCCTTTACCTCAAAAGCAACGAGCACTTAACTCCTGCTATTGAAAGATACAGGTGTATGATTTCTCGGTAGTGATTAAGTTAAGTAGAGTATACAACAGGTCGTTTTTAGTTAATTCCTGAATTGGTTGGTGTTTTATCTACTATTTTTCTGTCGGTTTGTTGTTGAGTTGTTGGTCGCCCTACGCTTGCAGGCAGTTACCGGTTAGTCTTTTATTCTATTTTTCAGATATCGCTATGTACTTTTTTAATTCAGTTTGGTTTTCAGCTTGTTTTATTAAAAAGTCTGCTACGTCAGCTCTGTTAATTCCGCCTATATTAATTCCTTTGAATAATTTGTTTTCAATCCGGTATTTCTCTGTCAATTCCTTGTCTAATAGTCTTCCTGGTCTCACAACTGTCCAATTCATATCGGTATTAGTTATTATCTCTTCCATTTTAGTTTTGTCAGCATAGACGTCTTTTAAAAGGTATTTCAAAAACATCTTTACAATCCAAGGAACATAATATTTACTTTCTCCTGCTCCAAATCCTGTAACAAAAATAAATGGGATATCTATTTTGTTCTCCTTATGTATTTCCACAATTAATTTTGCAAAATCCGAAAAAAGGGTAGTAGCTTTCATATTCTTACCTGTCCCCAATGTTATAATCAGAGCATCTGCTTTTTGGATTGAATTTAATAGGTCAGCTTTATTAGTTGCATCACCGAGTATCATTTTTAGCGATTTTTTCTCATCTATATCAATTTCAGATCGAGAAAGAGTCGTAATAGAATGATTTCTATTTAATCCTCTTTTTACTGTTTCTAATCCAATTCCAGCCGAGGCTCCTATGACAGTTATATTCATTTTGCTATTTTATTAATTTCGGTTTTTAGCTGATCGCTAACTTGTATATATCAGTTGAGGGAGTACAACTCATTAAATTTGCCCATGTTTTGTTTGTGATTTAACAAGTCGCATGCACTAAAAATTCTATGCTTAATTTGTTTGTTAATGCATCATTTACCTTTAGCCCTTTAAATTAATACATCTGTCGGAAAGGTTCATTTATTTTCTTGCTTTGCCATATTTTCAATCAATCTTTACTGCTGTATACTACTAAAACTATCCCTCGAACTAAATCGCCTTACCTTGCCATCAGCAAGACTGACATTTAAGAAGTTGCCAGCCCAAACAGCATTTGTAATCGGCTTACCAATAGTGAGTATGTGGTATTTATCCCTTGAAGAATATAGATGAACTTTTTTTTTTGTCAATCTTTTATAAATTCGATTACAGCTTAAAACACAAAAGCCACTGAACTTTCAGTGGCTTTTATTCTAAAAGTGATCCGGATTGGATTCGAACCAATGACCCCCAGCTTAGAAGGCTGGTGCTCTATCCAGCTGAGCTACCGGACCGGAATCACCTTGTTTACCCGAAAAACAACATGCCTGCTGTTTTTCTAAGGGAGTGCAAATGTAGAAAAAAATCTTGATTATTTTCCGTCTTCTTCTTTTGGAGCTTGTCCATCTTGAAGTTCTTGTATGGGCATAATGTTCATGGCGAAATTCCACATCTCATTATTCCAGATAAATGCATTGTATTGACCACTGGGAACAAATGTGTTGCGGCGATTGGGGTCGTTTATTTGCGATACCAGATCATCAAATACGATCACGTTTTTTTCCTTGTCCCAGTTCATACCCACATGTACACCTTTCTTATACTCCAGCACAAAACGGTTTACCCTTTGTTTTGGAAAGTTGCGTGATGCATAGCCAAAAATAGGCGCACCAAACGTTATGGTGCTGTCTGTGATCACCAATGGGTCCAGCACTTTCTTATTGCTGGATGGATTTGATTCGTTTAACCCGAAAAGCGTATAGATCTTATGCCCGTCTACCTCCTGACCCATAATGCGGTAATAGATGGCTCCGTACCACTTCCCACCGGTCAGTATACTGTCCTCGACGCCTTTACCAATTTTTTCACTATAATCACTGAGTCCGTATAGTTTCAGTGTTTCCTGTGGTAATTGAATAGCGCCATAGTAGCGTTTAAATATTTCTGACATATCAACACCCCAATTGAAGATGCGGAATGCATTGTCATCGGAGTAAATAATGTTTATTTTTTCCTTAAGTTTATTGAATGGGAACAGGTAGGAATTCGGTATTTTTAAGGTTTTCACCAACTGCCTGATGAATCGTTCGCTGTAACCAATGTGCGAATCGGGCATATAGGCTTCATAAGCAGAGTCAATAGTCACAATCATGGAATCCTCCATGATCTGCATTTTTTCCAGGTCGTGTGGGTCTATTTCCTGGGCAAAACTGCAACGGCCTGAAAACAACAAACAAATAAGCCCTGCAAAGAGAACTAGCTTTTTCAATATAGAGCGGTTTTTATAGGTTCAAACCTAAGCATTTTTATGTTAATAATTGAATAAAAACAGTGTGCAGGGCTACTAGAATCACTTAAAGGACAGGTCAGTTTCGACACATTGAATCAATACTGGCCGGTACTCAGTAAAACGAGTGTGCAGGCCTCCAGGGTGTCAATTCCCTTACTTGCGGCGAGGAACTCCAATTCTTCGTTTTCGGTGCCTGGATTAAATATTATGCGCCGTGGTTCCAGCATAAGAATAAGTTCGTAAAAAGGTTGTTGATGCGAGGGGTTGAGGTATAATGTCACTGTGTCAATTTCGTCAGTAACGGGCATGTCTTTTAATATTTCTATGCCAGCCACATTTCCTCCGCTCTTGCCAACAGCAAGCACTTCGTGTCCCTTGTTCACCAGACTTTTGATCGCCAGGTTGCTATATCTGCCAGGGTTTTCTGATGCTCCGAGAACGAGGGTTTTGTTTTTCATATTTCTTTGATTTAATCAATCGCCAAGGCTATACTTTTTTGCTAAGCATTGCCTGACCAATCCTATTTGCCAACAACTTTTTTCTTACCAACCCGAACTCACGACTTATGACTTACCACTTACGACTAAATAGAAAGCGCCACCATTTCAGCAATGTCCATTACCTTAACAGAGTCTTCTTTTTCTTTGTTCTTAACACCATCGGTCAGCATTGTAGTGCAGAAAGGGCAGTTCGCAGCAATGATAGTTGCTCCGGTTTCCATAGCCTGCTCAGCACGGTCAAAGTTTACGCGCGATGTGCCAGGTTCTTCTTCCTTGAACATTTGAGCACCGCCGGCGCCGCAGCACATGCCGTTGCTCTTGCACTTTTTCATTTCTACAAGCTCGGTATCGAACAACTGCAATACTTCTCGCGGAGCTTCGTATATACCATTACCGCGGCCGAGGTAGCAGCTATCATGGTAAGTTATTTTTTTACCCTTGAAGGCGCCGCCGTCTTTCAGCTTTATTTTACCTTCATTGATCATTTGCTGCAGGAAGGTAGTATGGTGAATTACCTCGTAATTACCACCCAGTGCAGGATATTCGTTTTTGAAAATATTAAAGCAATGCGGACAAGCAGTAACCACCTTTTTTACGCCATAGCCATTGAGCACGGCAATATTGTTATAGGCCATCATCTGGAACAGGAATTCATTGCCGGCACGCCTGGCAGGGTCGCCGGTGCAGGATTCTTCCTTACCCAATATAGCGAAAGTGACACCTACTTTGTCCAGGATCTGAGCAAATGCCCTGGTTATCTTCTGTGCGCGCTGGTCGAAACTACCTGCACATCCTACCCAGAATAATACTTCAGGAGATTCGCCATTCGCGGCATATTCGGCCATTGATTTTATATGCATAGTGTACCGTTCAGTGCCTGCTCGCTGCAGGCAGGTTCAAAATTAAGCAATCAAATGTTAATCGGGTAATGTGTGTATGAAAAAAGCAAGGGAGAAAGCGGTATGCTTTTTACTTTTAAGTTTTTACTTTTTATTTTTTAATTCACGTACTTTCCTTCCGGCGTGTACATTACCGGCAGTAGCTTGTGGCATTTTTCGAAGTAATCATACTCGTTTTTAAGGGTAGCCCAGAATTCCAGATTGTCTGGATAATTTACGTACTCCCGCTCCAGGTAGGCCATGCCATTTTTACTCATGCGGGTGGGGTATATGTGTACCGGAATATTTTCTTCACCATTAACTTTAGCATTAAGGCACAGAGTATATATTTCCTGAATACCTTCATCGGTCATGGGCATGCAACC
>CANCOG010000192.1 GCA_947379685.1 Flavipsychrobacter stenotrophus
GTTTATATCTGACGGTTGGGCCTCCAGAATACGGAAGGTTGATACTAACGGTATAATTAGTACTTGTGCCGGCAATGGTACAAGTGGCGGTGGAGGGGATGGTGGTTCCGCAACTAATGCTGCCATCTCATCCCCATGTGGTTTAGCAATAGATAAATACGATCGGCTATATATTGCATGCGGGGGAGATCCAAGAATACGAATGGTGGACACCAATGGGTACATAACAACAGAGGTCGGAAGTACCAGCGGATTCAGTGGAGACGGAGGGCCTGCAACTGCCGCACAATTGAGTGCTACACTGAATGTATGGATCGACCGCAGGGGCGATATGTTTATGGTGGACCCGCTGAATAACCGTGTGAGAAAAGTGAACTCTGGAACAGTTGATGTTCCAGATCCGGCGTTAAACAATGGACAAAAAGGGACCATCTACCCATGTCCAAATACCGGTACATTCACCATAAGTTTGCCTTCGGCAACAACAGAAGATGCTCATCTTATTATCACAACCACCACAGGAAACGTAATAGCGGAATATAAAACAAAAACAAATGAACCGTTTACCGTGCACCTTTCAGCCCCTGCAGGCGTCTACGTCACCCATTGGAAGACTCCCACCTCTGTCACAATAGATAAACTCATTATTGAGTAGCGGTTGTACATCATAGTCAAAAGCAAAAACCGTCCCACTTGCGCAGGACGGTTTTTCAATATTATAGAAAGCAATACTAATTAAGCGTGTTGCTTACCCCTAACCTTTGCTACAACTTCTTCCTCAATGTTACGAGGAGCAGCAGCGTAGTGGCTGAACTCCATTACTGAGGTTGCACGGCCAGAAGAAAGAGAACGAAGCTGAGTTACGTAACCGAACATTTCGCTCAATGGCACCTTAGCCTTGATGATCTGCAGGTTGTTACGGCTATCCATACCTTCCATCATACCACGACGGCGGTTAAGGTCACCTGTAACATCACCCATGTACTGGTCAGGAGTGCTAACTTCTACCTTCATGATCGGCTCAAGGATTACCGTCTTGGCTTTCTTACCAGCCTCACGGAAACCAGATTTAGCACAAAGTTCGAATGACATACCGTCACTATCCACCTGGTGGAAAGAACCGTCAAATATACGTACCCTCATACTTTCTACAGGGAAACCAGCCAAAGGACCATTGGTCATTGAAGCTTCAAAACCCTTCTGAATAGGAGCGATGAACTCACGTGGGATAGATCCACCGAAGATTTCGTTGATGAACTGGAAGCGGCCTTTACCTTCTGCAAGGAAAGCTTCTTCAGCAGGTCCGATCTCGAACTGGATATCAGCGAACTTACCACGACCACCGGTCTGTTTCTTGTATATTTCGCGATGCTCAACTGTAAGCGTAAATGCTTCTTTGTAAGCAACCTGAGGAGCACCCTGGTTAATTTCCACCTTAAACTCGCGACGCATACGGTCAACGATGATTTCAAGGTGCAACTCACCCATACCACTTAAGATGGTCTGGCCGGTGTCTTCGTCGGTTTTAACGCGCAAGGTAGGATCTTCTTCTACCAGCTTGGCAATAGCCATACCCATCTTATCAGCATCAGCCTGTGTTTTAGGCTCAACTGATATAGAGATTACCGGCTCAGGGATGAACATGTTTTCCAACACGATCGGGTGTTTTTCGTCGCAAAGGGTATCACCCGTCTTGATTTCCTTAAACCCTACAGCTGCACCAATATCACCCGCTTCAATGAAGTCGATCGGGTTTTGCTTGTTAGCGTGCATCTGCATGATACGGCTGATACGCTCATTCTTGCCTGAACGTACGTTCAATACATAAGAACCAGCATCCAGGTGACCAGAATAGCACCGGAAGAACGCAAGACGACCAACGAAAGGATCTGTCATGATTTTGAACGCCAAAGCCGCGAATGGCTCCTTAGCATCAGGGTGACGCTCAATTTCTTCGCCGGTATCAGGGTTTGTACCCTTGATAGCTTCGATATCCATTGGGCTAGGCAGGTAACGGATTACCGCATCAAGCGCAACCTGAACACCTTTATTTTTATAAGCTGAACCACAAAGCATTGGAACGATACTTAAATCGATACATGCTTTACGAACCGCAATATGAATTTCTTCTTCAGAAATGCTGTTTGGATCTTCGAAGAATTTCTCCATCAAACGATCATCGTATTCAGCAATTGCTTCTACGAGGTGCGCACGCCAGAAATCAACGTCGTCCTTCATATCATCAGGGATAGGAACAACCGTGTAAGTCATACCCTGGGTAGAATCATCCCAAATGATCGCCTTCATGGTGATCAGATCGACGATACCTTTGAAACCATCTTCAGCACCGATTGGCAACTGCAATGGAACAGATTTAGCACCCAACATATCTTTAACCTGCTGAACTACCATAAGGAAGTCAGCACCGATACGGTCCATTTTGTTTACAAAACCTACGCGTGGAACCTTGTAACGGTTAGCCTGGCGCCAAACAGTTTCTGACTGAGGTTCAACACCGTCAACCGCAGAAAATAAAGCCACAAGACCATCCAGTACACGCAAAGAACGCTCCACCTCGATGGTGAAATCCACGTGGCCCGGAGTATCAATGATGTTGAATTTATACTTTTTTGATTCTGGTAAGGCCTTACCCTGAGTGGTAGGGAAATTCCAGAAGCAGGTAGTGGCCGCAGAGGTAATAGTGATACCACGCTCTTGTTCCTGAGCCATCCAGTCCATTGTTGCTGCACCTTCATGTACTTCACCTATCTTGTGGTTCACACCGGTGTAGTAAAGGATACGTTCGGTCATCGTGGTCTTACCCGCGTCGATATGCGCGGCAATACCAAAGTTGCGCTGTAAGCGTAAGTCTGCCATTTTTGTATGATTAAAAGATAAAATTTCAATTTTGAGGTGCAAAGGTAAGGAAATATTATGAGAAAAAGTGAAGATAGGATCGTAAAAATTATCAGGCTTAACAAAACCTTCCATCAAGGAACTTCAAAGTCTATTTTACTTTCAAAATAATAGGCATTACTTGACAAGGAATTCTTATTGAATCACTAACTTGGGCATTCAAAGAAATCAATAATTTGCCCAAAATAATAATCTCCATATTACTCCTTATGATTTCTTGCGCAGTATCATGCGTGGCGCAGGAGGCAGATGGAAATAAGTTCAACCTCAACGCAGACAAAGGGTTGCCATCTAATCATACCTATAGTATAATGAAGGACCGTTACGGCTACCTGTGGATAGCCACTACAAATGGTGTTGCCAGGTATAACGGGTATGAGTTTAAGGTTTTTAATCTTTCAGACGGGCTACCAACAGAAGACATATGGGAAATGTTTGAGGATAAAATTGGGCGGATATGGCTTGGCAATATATCTACCGAAATGGGCTATTTATTCAATAACAAATATCACAAGGCCTTTTTCAGGGTCAACAATAATAACAATACTATTTACCCACACGATTTTAGAAACTATAACGACGGAATTATTTTCCACAGTTCCTATTTTGGAGGGCATTCAATACCTGCTATTTGTGTAGAAAAAAAAGACACAATTGACCAGCATGAACTTGCCAGCATCTTCGAACCTTTTGTGAATAAAAATGAGATGCCGCAATTTTTTGATAAGGTATATATCGATGAAAAAGGCAAGACAGTGGTATTGCAAGATAGTGTTATCTATGAATTAAATATTACTGCCAATCATATAGATACATTTAAAAAATGTACATTAAAAGAAATAAACAATATATCATTACTAAAATACGCCGACGAAAAAAGCTTTCTAATTAACAATTACCTGGTTTTATATTTTATTAATCAAAAGAAGGATTTCATTTATGTTGCAAATATCAGGACAGGGGAAGCCAAGTGTATCAGCATTTCAAACTACGTATCTAAAAACGAAACCGTACTACACGTGTACAACAATGTCTATGATTCTTCAAATAAGAACTTTTTCATCATTACTACCAAACATATTCTAGAGTTCAGCGTTGAAAACGATATAAACTATGTAAGAACTTACCGAATTAAAGATTTTGTTACGGATAGCACCGTTGACGGACATAAAATATTTACATTTTACAAAGACCACTTTTGGGGTCAATGTATTGGTTCTACAACAAACGGGATTGATATAAACTACAATACCAAAAATGAATTCAAAAAAATACATAATACCGCTTTATTAAACTGTACTTACATCGGAAATTCGGGAGACAGTGTTGCAATATGGTGGGACAAAGTAGGACTAAAAACAATTACGGTTGACAGTCGCTTCAATATTGCTACAAAACCACAAAATTACATAAAAGATATTTACAACTTAATACACAACTGCAAAAATACGGCACTAATTGAAAGCGCTACATTTTTCAACATTCTTGCAGATAGAAACCTACCTGTAAATAGCTGCCTGCCTGAATTAATTAAATACACTATTCCTGAAAACCCACATCTCTTCTATTTAATTAACAACTTCGGGTTTTATAAAGTTAAATTCGAATCTGGGAAAGTTGTAAGGAAATGTATTGGTAGTGACCGGTTTAAACAGCTAGTGTTTGATTCAACCAGAAATAGCTACTGGGCATACAATCAAGATAAAGTCCACATACATAACACAATAAAAGATACCATAATTGGCTATGAAAATCTCCTCCGGTTTGGTATCCGCAAAATCGAAACCATAGCGATAGATAACAAATACGGCAATATCTTCTGCAAGGGGAACCTAAAAGGGAATTACAAAATCACCATGTATGATTTTGAAAAAAACGCTTACACCGAGTTGTTCAGGTATTACAACTTACAGGAGTCAAAAATATTGATCTACAAAAACACCCTCATTGTTGCGGGGCAATTTGGAATAATATATAGTAGAATTACAGGTCGGAACCAAATTTCGGAGCCTGTAATCTATCGCAACATAAAAAACATAAACTACAAGCACGTTAATAACCTAACGGCAATTGCCGGGAAAGTGATTTTAAATACAGATTTAGGCCTTTACGCTGTAAACATTCCGGACGAAACCGATTTTTCGGCAAGCAACCTGGCAAAGGCTGCAAGCGATTACAAATTTATTTTAAATTACAGAGATAGCCTGATAAGCTTAAAACCCAATGATACAATTACGATTCTCCCTAAAAACCAGAAGCTGCAGTTTGATATCATCAATCCCTTTGGCAATGGTAAGTTAAGATTTGTTTATAAACTGGCAGACGGCAGTGAAAAAGAGCTGAACTCGAATGAATTAAGTCTCCCCCAACTTCCACCTGACAATTATTATACACTTTCGCTGATTGCGTACGACAACGTATGGAAGAGTAACCCAATCAATATCACCTTATATATTAAGCCCCTCTGGTGGCAATCGCATACGGCACGAAGAGCTTTATGGGCATCGGCAATTTTATTGACCTTATTGCTTTTCAGCTCCTCAGTTTTAATAACCAGAAAAATTGTCCTTAATAAAGCAAAAAAAAGGAATCTCAGGATGGAACTTGAACTGCGGTCGATTTATGCACAAATAAACCCCCACTTTATTTTCAATTCCCTAAATTCCGCATTGCTTCTTGTGAGCAGGAATAAAATGGACGAAGCCTACGTGCATATATCGAAATTTTCAAAATTACTAAGGAGCTATATTAAATCGTCAAGAAACAGATTAATAACTATAGAAGAAGAAATTATAAATTTAAGAAATTACATAGAATTGCAACAGGTTAGATTCAAAGACAAATTTGAATACCGAATTACGCTTGATTCCGGCACAGAAATAAATGACGTAAAAATACCATCTTTATTACTACAGCCCTTCGTGGAAAACGCGATAAACCACGGCCTACTACCCAAGAAGGGACAAGGAAATTTAATAATTCATTTTAGTTCGCAAAAAGAAGAAGATTTAATAACTTGTCGCGTTGAGGATGATGGAATTGGAAGGCAACACGCTAAACTGATTAAAGAATCGACAGAAATTGCTGATGAGTCGTATGGAGATCTCTTGATAACAGATCTTGTTGAAATATTCAGGAAATACGAACAGATGGACATTGACATTCAATATACCGATAAGGTTTTGCCGCAAAACGGCACAATAGTAACAATAAAGATAAAACATTCTAAAAATGCCTGATATTTTCACGTGTATCATTATTGATGACGAAGTAGATGCAATTGAGCTATTAGCCCATAGACTAGGTCATTTGTTTAAAAATATTTCGATTATCGGAAAATATACCACCTGGGAAGATGGCTTACAGGGCCTGAGGGAGAATAGATCGGATCTATTATTCCTGGATATATCTATGCCCGGCAAAAATGGAATCGCTTTGCTTAAGCTAGTTCCCAACCTGCAGTGCGAGATCATTTTTGTGACCGCCCATGACGATTACGCACTCAATGCGTTCACATTTTCTGCGACAGGTTACATACTTAAACCCATTGATGATGAAGAGCTTTCTGCGGCAATTGTTAAGGCATTAGAGCGGGCGACTAATAGGCGAAATGCCAGGCAGGTCACTCCAATTTCAGTGAATGAAAAAATAGGGATACCCAACAATCACGGAATTGATTATATAAATGTGCATGACATTATGTACATGGAAAGCCTGAATAAGTGTACAAAAATTGTTACTGCTAAAGGGGAATATATCAGCTCGACCAACATTGGGAAATTTCAGAGCATTACGAGTGGTCACCCTTTTTTCCAGGTACATCGATCCTATATCATCAACCTGAATTGTATTGCCAGGTATGAATCGTCATTGGTGGTGATTATGACAGACAAAAAAGAGATTCCCGTTTCCAGAAATGTAAAAAATGATTTTCTGAAACTATTCAATGACAATTTTTAATGCTCAATGGCTAATTGTTAATGATGGATAGTGCGCAGCAAATCTAGCTGCGCATTTTTTATGCCTTCCTCTTTCGTGCCAAAATAAGCACCGATATTACTTTCAGGCTGCGCCTTTAGGCTATATAATTTTGCCGCCGGGCACTGCCGGTCGTTATAATTGGGCCGGAATATTAACTTTCAATTATGCCGTTTAGCGGCTAATTCGCACACTTTGGGCCTCATTTCATGCATTTTGCCGGATTTTCAAATTTCCCGCCCGCCGGCAGGTGTATATTGCATTATCAATTTTAGCGAAACTAATTGTTCACCTTCTAAAAACTACCCAATATGCAGAGAAAAGATCAAGGCCGATTCCGGGTGACCCCCCCCCAGAACGGGCTCTGTGAAAACAGCCCACCCATAGACTAAAGCACTGAACACCAGCAATATATACAATAGTAAACTACATAAATCATGAATTGATTTTAGAGATATTATATTGCCTAAACACATTACATTTAAAATTTTAAAACACGTTTTTGAATTTTTAACATTTTTATACTACGTATAAAAAATCACTACTAAAATGAAATACTAATTTTAATTAATTTAACTTTATTACAACAACATGTTGTTGTAATACCTCACCTGCTATGCAACACTTGACTACTTATATTTTTAACATTAATTACTAAACATTCAAATTGATTATGAAAAAAGCTTTTTTTATTGCACTTTTATTAAGTGCTTTCGCGCCCTTTCTAAATGCAAACGGGCAGATTATTAATACGATAGCGGGGATACCGACCCATTCTACATCTACTACTTACCCGATGGGCGACGGAGGGACTGCCACGGATGCATCGTTAAATTCACCTATGGGCCTGGCGGCGGATGGCAGCGGCAATATTTACGTTTCTGACTTCAACAACTCAAGGATCCGCATGATTACCCCTACCGGCACCATCACCACATTCGCGAGCACCCCCCTAAACCACCCTATAGGTATAGCATTCAATTCATCGACCGGCGACCTATACGTTGCAGATCGTGACAGTCATAAAATCAGGAAAATAACAAGTAGTGGCACTGTCTCTACAGTTGCTGGTACTGGCGCATCCGGATTTAGTGGTGACGGCGGTGACGCGACAGCCGCTAAGTTGAACTGGCCCTGGGGAATAGCAGTTAACGCAAGTGGAGACATTTTCATTTCAGACTATAATAACCAGCGAATCAGAATGATTGATCATACCAATCAGCATATATCCACCATTGCTGGTGACGGTTCGGCAGGATATGGTGGCGATGGAGGTGATGCCACTGCTGCTCAACTATGGGAGCCCCGGGGAGTTGCCGTTGATGCCAGTAACAATGTATACGTTGCCGACTTCCATAACCACCGTGTAAGGATTATCACAAACCTCTCTGGAACGCCCCAAATTAGTACTTACGCAGGCGGTTCAACCTCCGGAAATACAGGAGACGGCGGCTACCCAAGTGCAGCATTACTTAATAATCCTACCAACATATTTATTGATGCAAGTGCTAATATATATATCGCAGATGCCGGAAACAGAAAAATAAGAAAGGTAAATAATCATTTTGCGACTGTTGATCCAGATAAAATATTCACGTTTGCTTATTCCGGCACTTCTGGGTTTAGTGGCGACGGAGGTCCTGCTACAAATGCAAACGCTACAGGTGTTACCGCAATCTGCTATGCAAATAGCTGCATTTATGCTTCCGATGCTGGCAACCATATCGTGCGTAAAGCTACGGCCAATTTAGGGATTAGTGGGGCTTCAACCGTATGTGTAGGCTCTACTTTGACATTATCCGATGCGGCAAGCCCTGCGACGACTCCATGGTCAAGCAGCAATTCACTTGTTGCAACAATCGATGCATC
>CANCOG010000193.1 GCA_947379685.1 Flavipsychrobacter stenotrophus
GCACCAATGAGGTAACTGTTACAATCAATGATGGAACTTTCACCGCTGGCAAGGGAGGCATAGGTATTATTGGCGCCGGCAATTTTACCAGCATGACCATGCTTCCGGTACTATCGGAAATCAACGCACCATTGTATTCTATTGCCAGTGCAGCAGGCCTTACTGGCACAACACTCGCTAAAAAACATAAAATAGGCAAGAGCACAACTGACTATAAAAGTATGCTCGCCGACCCAACCATTGACCTTATCATAATTACTACCCGTCATAACGAACATGCCAGGATGGTAAAGGAATCATTACAGGCAGGCAAACACGTATTTGTTGAAAAACCCCTGGCACTCAGCAAGGAAGAACTCAACAGCATCATAGCTGCTTACAAAGGAGATAAAACACTTACAGTGGGCTTTAACCGCCGGTTCTCGCCACACATGCAGAAAGTAAAACAGCTTGTAGGCAATACCCCCATGAACGTTATCGCTACCATGAATGCAGGAAATATCCCAGCTAATGTATGGGTGCATGACATGAAGGTTGGCGGAGGGCGCATAGTTGGTGAGGCCTGCCATTACATGGACCTGATCACGTTCCTCACCGGAAGCCGGATAAAATCGGTTTGTATGAACGCTATGGGCACAAATCCGCAAGCTAATACCGACAACGCTTCAATTCTGCTGGAATACGAAAATGGCAGCACGGGTGTTATAAATTACTTTGCCAACGGCTCCAAATCTTATTCAAAAGAGAGAATTGAAGTATATTCACAGGACAGGACGACGATCACTGATAACTTCAGGCTTACTGAAGGGTATGGGTTCAACGGATTTTCGAAATTGAAAACAAGCATCGACAAGGGCCATGCGGCACAGTTCAAGTTACTTGTTGACAGGGTAAAGAACGGCGGAAACGCACTGGTACCATTCGATGAGATCGTTAATACTACGCTTGCAAGTTTTGCAGCTATCGAGAGCCTGATGACAAGAAAGTGGGTCAATGTGAACTAAACGTGACCCGCCATTTTATTTTTAATTAAACTTAATATTTAGCACCATTTATGCTGATAGACGTAATAGCAGGAGCCAGACCGAATTTCATGAAAATAGCACCCATCATAGATGCTATTGAGCAACAACAAAAAGCAGGGACAGATATCCATTACAGGCTAATACATACTGGCCAGCATTACGACAAAAAAATGAGTGCCGATTTTTTTGAACAGCTGAATATCCCCGCCCCACACCATAACCTGGAAGTAGGCAGTGGTACTCAGGCCGAGCAAACCGGTAGAATAATGATCGCTTATGAGCAATTGCTCATGACTAAACCATGTGATTTGTGCATTGTGGTTGGAGATGTAACATCTACAATGGCTTGCTCTATCGCGGCTAAAAAAATGAATAATATTAAAGTGGCCCATGTTGAAGCAGGTATCCGTTCGGGAGACTGGACCATGCCTGAAGAAATAAACAGGATGGTAACTGATTCAATTACTGACTATTTTTTCACCACATCGGAGATTGCTAACAACAACCTCAGAAAAGCAGGAATAAGCGACGACAGGATATTTTTTGTGGGCAACACCATGATCGATACCCTTTACAAACAAATGCCGCGCTTCTTTGCACCCGAAGCATGGCAAAAATTCAACCTGACCCCGAAGAACTACATCATAATGACCCTGCACAGGCCGGCAAACGTAGACTCAAAGGATAAACTCAACGAACTCATTTCAGAGATAGTTAAGTCATCCAACGGCCTTCCGCTTATTTTCCCTGTACACCCAAGAACTGCAAAAATGCTGGAGGCAGCCGGTATTTCGGCACCCAATCTGCACCTTATAGAACCACTGGGATATCTTGAATTTAATTACCTGGTTCAAAATGCAAAAGCGGTAATCACAGATTCAGGTGGCATAACTGAAGAGGCGACTGTAATGGGTATACCTTGCATGACTTTACGTGACAGCACGGAACGTCCTGAAACGTGCACCGTAGGAACAAATGAACTCTTAGGAACAGACCCTAACGCAGTGGCCCCGGCCATGGCTAAATTATTTTCAGGCAATTGGAAAAAAGGAGGCATACCTGCCATGTGGGACGGCAAAACGGCACCTAGGATAGTGCAACACATAATTGAATTATTCAGTTTGAGCTAAACCATGCTACCTGAATAATGACAGGCATGTTAAAAAACACGTACAAACAAGGTAAGGTACTCAATACCTCAAACTATTGATTATCTTTAATTCTTGTAAAATAGTTCGTAAAAAAAAGTCTGGGATTACAAACTCTTCATATGGCAGCCAAAAAGAACGTTTCAGAAGAGAACAGTCTTATTATACAAACCCTGCTTCAGCTGGGCGATATCGTCATGTGCATTTCGGATGACCTGACAGTTTCCGGGGTCTGGCTCCCGAATTCGACAGATTTTGAATACTTTACAAAATATTCCGGGCAAAATATTAATGACCACTCTGGAGATCAGGTGCTCGGCCATTTGAAATTGGTTAGCGAAGCGGCATTTAAAAAGCAACCTTCAATGAAGGCGGCATTTCCTGTTCAACTAAAGGGTGCTGAGTATTTTTTTAACGCAAGGGCTGTATCGAATGGGACTGATGAGCATTCCATATTTCTGTTAATAGAAAATACCGGCATACATAAGCCCGAAATTGCAGGGGATAAGTGGAAACTAGCCCTGGATGCATCGGGCGACGGGGTTTGGGATATGCGTATAGATACTAACCAAATGTTCTTTTCGTCAAAATGGTATGAGATCTTTGGATACAACCCGGAGGATATTAAGACAGTTGAGGACTGGACCAGCAAGGTACACCCTGACGACCTGGCGATAGCAGCAAAGAATTTCAACCTTCATAACACCGGGGTAAGGCCTATTTATTCTTGCGAAATAAGATATTTATGCAAGGATGGAGCCACCAAGTGGATATTAAGCAGGGGAGTTATTGTTTCTAAAACACCCGATGGTATTCCAGTCCGTTTTATTGGTACCCACCAGGACATCAACGAAAGAAAACTGATGGAAGAAGAACATCAGGCAAACATAAGCCTGCTGTTGCAACTAATGGACAGTTTACCTTCCGGCATATTGGTGACTGATGAAAATAACAAGCTGATTTTTACCAATAAGGCATTTTGCAAAATGTATGGCATTGAAATTGGTCCAAGGGAACTAACCGGGCTTAATGCAGAGGAAAGTTTACAAAATGATAAAAGCCATTATAAGGAACCCGAACAATTGGTCGAGCGTATTGCCCGGATACTTGAAGCTAGAGATCCGGTATTTGGCGAGGAGTTGACGATGCTGGATGGAAGAATAATCAGCAGGGACTACATTCCCTTGTCGTTTAAAGAAAACTGCAAAGGCGAGATCTGGAAATTCACTGATGTTACGCAGCAAAAAAACGCCGAAAAAAGATTCGAAGAACAACGCTTTTTTTACGAAACAATACTGAATGGCATAACCGCCGATATTGTTGTTCATGACGCGGATCTAAAAATCCTTTTCGTCAATCCCAAAGCAATAAAAGACAAAACACTCCGCGAATGGCTCATAGGTAAAACGGTCGAAGACTATTGCAACTACAGAAACCTCCCGCTTTCTCTTGCTGAGAGCAGGACAAAGTACCTGGCTTATGTACAGACTGAAAAAAAATCAATAGAATTTGAAGAAAAAATGGAAATGCCGGATGGCCGGGTTACCTACTGCCTCCGTTGCCTTTTCCCTGTATTAAAACCTTCTGGAGATATTGACATAGTTATTGTCTACGGAGTTGACATTACCGACAGGAAACTGGCAGAAGAGGCGCTCAAAACAAACATGAACGCCTTTGCCAATTCATTTAATTTCTCTGGAATTGGTAAAGCACTTATTTCAACAACAGGGATGTGGCTCGAGGTAAATAGTGTCCTTTGCAAGATGCTTGGTTACACCCGGGAGGAATTCCTGGCAATGCACACCAAAGAAGTTGTATATCCCGAAGATGCGACATCGGACTTGCAAAAGATCATGCAGTTGTTAAATAAAGAAATAGATACCTATTCCGTTGAAAAACGTTACGTATCGAAAGAAAGGCACATAATTGTAGCGTCTGTAACTGTATCTTTATTATGGAACGCAGATAATACGCCAAAATATTTTATTTGCGATATTATTGATGTTACCGCTCAAAAAATGCTCAGTGATGAGCTTTACCGGCAAAATGTTGAACTTGAAGCTACCAAAACAACCCTTGTAAATAAAATTAACCAACTTGAAGATCTGAGTTACATGATTGCGCATAATCTGCGGGGGCCGGCCAACAATATAAAAATGCTATCAGAGCGGCTCATTATTGACGACAATGACCCGAGAGCCGAGGAGGAGGTATTTACAAAAGATGAGGCTGGCACTATTATATACGAGAGCAGTATTTCTCTCAGTAACAGCCTTAACGCACTGATGGAGCTTACACAGATCAAACTCAATAAAAACATTGCGTTCAACGATTGTGAATTAACGACCTTTATTGGCGAAATAACCAATCAACTTCAAGGCATCATCTATGAGAAACATGCTGAGATTAAACTTAATTTAGAGGTAGCTTCGGTTAATTACCCCAAGGTTTACCTGGAAAGTATTTTATACAATCTTATCAGTAACGCTTTGAAATACTCCCGGAAGGACGTTGTCCCCGAGATAATTATACGTTCAGCAATGCAGGAGGACAAAGTTGTATTAACGGTTAAAGACAATGGCCTGGGTATTGACCTCGAAAAGTATGGCGATAAGGTTTTCGTTTTGAATAAAGTTTTCCACCAGGGATACGATAGTAAGGGCGTGGGGCTTTTCCTCACTAAATCGCAGATTGAGTCGCTGGGTGGGACAATAGAAGTAAGAAGTAAAGTAAATGAAGGGTGTGAATTCATAGTAACCTTGTAACTACAAACAAATGGCCGGCAAGCTGGATAAGGTATTGAATCTCGTCAGTAATATGGGGATGCGTTATGTCGCTTTCAGGGCCAGGCATGAAGTATTGCGTAGAACCGGGTTACTGAAAAAGAAATTCCCCGCAGCGCCCGCCTTCAAACAATACATCTCTCTGAAACAATGGAAGGAACTTCCGGTTAAGTTCTTTTTTGACGACAAGGAATCACTATTATTTCCACGTAACCCGCAACCTGAATTAAAAGAGCGATTCGACCAGATCAAAAGTGGTAATCTGCTCTTGTTTAATAGCATTCTGGCAAACCTGGGTACAAATTACGACTGGGTCACAAACCCCGATTCCGGTTACAAATATGACGTCAATAAACATTGGACTGAAATACCGGACTATTCAAAAGAAGCCGGTGACATAAAGTACGTTTGGGAAAAATCGAGGTTCTCTTATATATACGATCTCATCAGGTATGACTATCACTACAACAGAGACTGTGGCGCTGAGGTTTTCGCCGACATCCTTTCCTGGATAAAGAGCAATCCCGTTAACTGTGGACCCAATTACCGTTGCAGCCAGGAAATGTCACTAAGGGTACTTAACTGGACATTTGCACTGCACTATTACCGAAATTCTATTCACCTGACCGATGCAGTTTTTGACCAGATGCAGTACGCCATTTACTGGCATATGCACCATGTCTACAACAACATAGATTTTTCAAGGATCGCTGTACGCAATAATCACGCAATTACGGAAACGCTTGCGTTATATATCACCGGGCTGCTCTACCCTGCACTTCCGGGTGCTGAAAAATGGAAACAGAAAGGAAAGGCCTGGTTTGAAGAAGAAATAGCCTACCAGGTATACGAAGATGGTACATTTCTGCAATATTCCATGAACTATCACAGGGTCGTTGTTCAGTTGCTGACATGGGGCATCACAATTGCCGACCACAATAAGGAACGATTTAGCGAAATAGTTTATAAAAGAGCCAAACGAACATTCTTGTTTTTACGAACCTGCATGATAGATGAAAGCGGGATGCTGCCGAACTATGGAGCCAACGATGGTGCATTGTTCTTCAGGCTGAGCAGCACCCAGTACAGGGATTACAGACCGCAATTACAGGCATTGGCAGCTGCACTGGGCACCGAGTTGCAGTTTAACCAATTCAACGAAGACTCGCATTGGTATGGAACCTACGAAAATGCCCGGAAAACCTGGCAGCCTGCCGATGGTATCCATACATTCCCCGAGGGTGGCTACTACATCATCAGGGAGCCACAAACACTTACCTTCATTAAATGCGGCAGTTACAAAGACCGCCCTCAGCATGCCGACAATCTCCATTTAGATATTTGGTACAAGGGTGAGAATATATTGCTTGATGGAGGTAGTTATAAATACAATACCGACGACGCTACCATCCGCTATTTCAGTGGAACAGCTTCTCATAATACAGTTATGCTTGGCGACAAAGACCAGATGCTGAAAGGCGGTCGTTTTATCTGGTATTACTGGTCGCAAAGTAATGGAGCTTCCCTCGCTGAAGAATCTGGAAAGTATGTGTTCAATGGAGCGATTAGAGCATTTACATACATCAACAAAGGAATTATCCATAAACGAACTATATCCAAAGAAAAAGGGAAGCCCATCTGGCATATCCACGATCAGGTAGAGAACGCACCGTCTGATTTACCGGTTCGCCAGTTATGGCACGTACCTTTTTCAGCTGCAAAGAAGGTCCAGTTCACAGCCCGGGACGCCCAGGGTAAGAACTTTAAAATTCAAAAAGCAGAGGGCTGGTCATCCTCATTATATGGGAGCAAGGAAAAAACTACTGAATTTGTTTTCAGTGAAAATGGAAATGTCATTGACACTGATATTAACGTTATTTAGCCGGTCATACCCATAGTGGGTATACTGTATCCCTGAAAAACCCGGCCAAAACATATCATATACTCCTCTCTCTTCAAATTATTAATCTTTCTATAATTTCACTAGTAAGGGCAATCGACTATTTTTGCACCAGCATGAATGTATTATTGATACACCAGTACTTTTTGGAAGAAGATGACCCGGGTGGGAGCAGATGGAATGAACTGACCAGGGTATGGACCGAAATGGGGCATACCGTTACAGTCTTAGGCGGTATGATTCATGCCAACGGGAAAGAAAAGAAACCGGAATACAAGGGCAGGCATTTTGTAAAAAAACAACAGGGAGCAGTATCCGTTATTCGTTGTCACGTCTCAGAAGCCTATAACAAGCATTTTATCGGCCGCCTTTGGGGCTATTTTTCATTTATGTTTTCCTCGGCCTATGCTGGGTTATTTAAAGCGAAGGGCAAATTCGATGTAGTCATAGTTACCTCACCACCACTGTTTGTTGGTGCCAGCGGATATCTTATTTCCAGGCTCCGGGGCATGCCGTTTGTATTTGAAGTGCGCGATCTTTGGCCGGAATCGGCTATTGACACAGGCGTACTGACCAATAAACTCGTGATCAAGCTCGCCTACTGGGTAGAAGGTTTTATTTACAGAACAGCAAAACTGATCAATGTGCTTACCCCTGCGTTCTACAAAGCGCTCATGGAAAAAAAGGGGATCCCTGCCAATAAATTGATACAGATCTCAAATGCTGCCGACTTTAGTCTTTCAGAAAAACTATTGGCCGAATTCGACAGGGAAGCTTTTCGCAAGGAGCATGGGCTGGAAGGCAAGTTTGTTATCACTTATGTTGGCGCCCATGGCGTTGCCAACCATTTGGAACAGGTACTCGATGCCGGAGAAGCATTGAAGGACACCAATGTGTTGTTCCTGCTCATAGGCCAGGGAATGGAAAAAGCCAGGCTCATGAAAATGGCAGAAGAGCGAAAAGTACCCAATGTCCGGTTCATGGACTCTGTACCCAAGGCTGAGGTATTCCGGTACATTCTTGCGTCAGAAATGGGAGCATCGGTACTTAAAAAAGTGGACACGTTTAAAACCGTTTACTCCAACAAGACATTCGACTATATGTCTTGCAAGAAACCAATACTGATGGCTATAGACGGTGTATCCAGAGAGTTACTGGAAGCCGCTGGAGCAGGCACCTATGTTGAGCCAGAAAATACAGCAGAATATAACCGCATCATCAGAGAATACCTTGCACACCCCGAGCGCCTTAAAATAGAAGGCGAAAGCGGGTACAACTACGCACGGGAAAATTTCGACAGGGAAGTACTGGCTAAAAAATATATTGGCTTTATAGGGGGGATAATAGGAAAGAAATGATGAAACGAAGCTTTTTGTCCTTATTTTATATCCATGTAATCAAGCAGCTGGCTGATTTCCTGGTTGCTTCAATAATATTTTTGGTGCTGTCACCGGTTTTTATTTTCCTGGTGATCAGGTTAACAATTGCTAACTCGGGCAAGCCATTCTTTTTTCAACGCAGACCAGGCAAGGGAGAACGGATATTCAAGGTTGTGAAATTCAAGACCATGAATGACCGAAAGGATAAGGACGGCAACCTGTTGCCTGATTCCGAACGGCTCACCCCACTGGGCAGTTTTATACGGAGAACATCGCTCGATGAATTACCTCAGTTGATCAACGTTATCAAGGGCGATATGAGCATTGTTGGGCCACGCCCGTTGTTGGTTGAATACCTGCCCCTGTATAACGAAACGCAAAAACATCGCCATGATGTAAAACCCGGAATCACAGGCTGGGCGCAGGTGAACGGCCGCAATGCCATAAGCTGGAAACAGAAGTTCGAGTTCGATGTATGGTATGTGGAGCACATCAGTTTTGTCCTCGATTTTAGGATCCTCCT
>CANCOG010000194.1 GCA_947379685.1 Flavipsychrobacter stenotrophus
TCACCAGCGATGGAGTTAAAGAATGGGCCGGTGCCTGTGAAGACTACACATTAACCCAAACGGGCAACCAAACAACCCTTCTTGTTCATATGGATACAATTCCAAAGTTTATGGATTTTTTTAAGAGCACCTGGCCCCCGGCAATGGAAAAAATAAAGGAACTGGCTGAGTTGACATAACGAAAGACTATTCTTTTAAAACTTTCCTTACATCATGGCCATTTACTTTTAATAAATATACACCTGAGGGAAGGTTTGTTAAATCTACATTAACGGTTGTGGTGTTTGGAGTTAGATTTATCATCTCCTGCCCCAATAAATTGGTGATAATTAATTGGGCAATTTCTTCGTTATTTACAACAGTTATTTGTTGCTGCGTCGGGTTTGGATAGATGATGAGTTCTGCCGGCACTACTGCCTGCTTAATATAGGCTATAGTATCGGTAACCTGGTAGCACTCACTTTGATCGTATTTATATTTCCCGATAAACAGATACTCGCTGTTGGTATCGGGTGATACAAGTATACTTCCAGCCAGGTTTAATGTGGTTCGGTAGAAATCACCGCCAACATATAAATTGCCACGTTTGTCAGGCAATAGACAAAACCAATCATCCCCGCCACTTTGGAGCGCTACACTGGCTAAATAGTTGCCTGAAGTATCGTACCGGGCAAACCAAATTGCATCATTTGAGTGAGGGAGTGCATTTAGCAAATGGCCGCCACCAAAGTCCATTATATAATTTGAGTCAGGCCACGTGAGCATGTAATACCCGATTGCGCCACCAGCCCATAACGTACCGCATCGGTCAATTGAAATTTCAAAACCATAATCGTCATGTTCCCCTCCAGCAGAGTTGGTCCACAAAATTCGCCCGCTAGAATCAAACCGGGAAACAAACATGTCAAGCATTCCATGAGATGCCAAAGTATCATGTCCGACCGTGACAGTATTTCTAAAATAACCCGTTGTAAACAAGTTGTCTTCCTTGTCTGTGGTCATATCAAGAATGTATGATGAGTCGTTTTGGTAATGTGCCCACTCTACATGCCCGGAACTGTCCAACTTGGTGATATAAAAACAGTTTGAACTGGTTCCCGCAGTATTTGGAACAGTTAATGTATAGCTACCAATTGCCATGTGCCAATATGAAGTATCACTGGAAGTAGGACTAAAGTAGCCATTTACATATATAGTACCGTTTTCGGAAACGGTTGCATCGTTCAGGTAATTGACGCAAGACCCGCCCAAAATACCTTTAAGCCAAATTAGCGTGCCCGCAGGCGTAAACTTTTCTAAGAACACTGAGTAATTGCCTCCGGCCGTTCCGACCGTAATTCCATCCAGAGTAAGTGCACCATAAATTGGTCCAGCTAAATATATATTATTGGCATTATCTATGTTCATTGTTGACACGAGGCTTATATTCCTAGCCCAAATCGGACTGCCTGAAGGTGATAGTTTCAAAAGGTACCCTGATCCTCCAACGGGCGCTATCAGATGAAGGGAACCAATATACAAGGAGGTGTCGTAATTGCCAGCTACATAAACGTTGCCTGTATCGTCGGTAACAATACCAATTACATTTAAGATCTTCTTTGCCTTAAAAAACCACAGGAGATGGCCAGCAGAATCTGTTTTGGTAACCATCAGGTAACTATTGTAATCCGGGAAATGAACAGTTGTTGTATTGGCAATTGTGATAGAATCACCGCCTGCATAAATGGCGGCCATCAGCAGGTTGCCCTTTGTATCTATAGTAGAAGATTCTTCGTCGTAACAGGTTGAATCAGGTTGCGTAGCACCTATTCCCCATTTCCAGCCCAATTGAGCATGTGATTTGGCAGGAGCAAATACAATAGAAAATAAAATTGTGGTAAAAAGTATTGATAGCGAATATTTTTTCATAAGAGATGGGTATGATTGACACAAATGTAATAAAATTATTTGGATCAATTCATACTCTTTAAATAAAAATACTAGCCAATGAATTTACCCTTCTTGAGATAGCATTTGGCTCATTCAAAATCTTCCATTGTCTCTTCTATCCCGCTGTTTCTAAGTTCAATAAGACTTCCCTTCACGGTTTTAGGGGCAGCTTTTAGGTCTTTAATTTTTTGTTTTTGTCCGGTGTATAAATATATTCCGTGTTCATTTGTATTGCTTTCTCCATCCCATTCATCGAAGATAACGTAGCGGACCTTGTCGATATAAAAAGAAACATAGTTGAAGTCGGCACCATCGTTTTCGTGCATTGCCGGATGCATATGAAATGAATATCTGAATTTACTCCAGCTGGAAGTGTCCTTCCTTGGGTATTCAATCTCTACTTTACCAGGTGTGCCATATCGGAAAACAATGTATTCATCGCTGGAATCTTTAGACAAAACCATTTTGTGGCCGTCAGTTATATTAAAAGACAAGATAACTTGTTCATTCGGCTTTGCATATTTTCTAGCAGTTGCATTTAGGCTGCATAACATAAAAATACCGAAGAGTATATAATGTTTCATGAAATTGATGTCAGCAATTAGAACATCAAAAAATGTGCCTGAATTAATGCGGTATAATTCCTTGTGAAGAAAAATGCAATTACTTGGTTTTGATTTTTCTAGCAGTATCATATGGTTCATGAATTATGATTGATACACCCATTACGTCATTATGATTATACTCTTCTGGCATTACGATATTCGGTTTTTCGTCATCGATTTTTTTGCTGTGCTTTTTTGCCGTTTGCTTGTGAAGGTTTTTAGCCGGGGAGTCGCTGGCCGGCAAAACAGGTTCGCCTAACATTCTACTTTCGGTGCTAGTTTTGTTGGAAGTATCAGCAAAGGTGATACTGCTTTTTGCAGGTGGAATAGCAGTCTCATTATTGCAACTGACATGCACAATTCCAAACACCACAAGTAGAATTGCCGCAAGCTGATTACAATAGGGGAGCCTTGATGTTGCAACCGAGAAGACGAATTCTTCCTGTTCCTTAGCTGCCAATTGATCTTTCCGAAAACGGCCACATACCTGTTGCTCCTGATGTTCAGTTAAGTAGATCAGGATTGCCTCATTGTTCCAATGGGTAAAGTCAACTACTGTCTTGCAGCATTGGTCGCAGTGTCTGCCATTGCCTTGCGGTTGCATATTGTCCCATGATTCGTTGCATGGTTTTGGTAGCTGGATTCGTGACTGCATTGGGTGCTGTTTATTGAAAGATGCTCAATTGCTGATTTTCCACAACAATACTACCTCGTGTTTTTAAATTTCGAACCTACTAATTAGACAGTTACTCACATTCAGCTTGAGGCTGTTGAGATTCTACATCTATATTGTACCTTTATCTCAATGTTTATAGAGCCATTTTCAGGAAGAAAGAAAGGCTGGATAGAAGTAGTATCCGGGTGCATGTTTTCAGGGAAAACAGAAGAATTGATCAGGAGGTTGAAACGCGTACAGATCGCGGGTTTGGCTGCTGAAATTTTCAAGCCTGCGGTTGATATTCGTTATCATCCTGAAGACATTGTATCGCATGATTCTTCCAGGGTACGTTCTACACCAGTAGACAACCCGTATAATATTTTGCTCATGGCTACCGACGTGAGTGTTGTAGGCATTGATGAGGCTCAGTTCTTTGATATGGGCATAGTTGAGGTTGTGGAAACATTGGCCCTTAATGGTATCAGGGTAATCGTTGCGGGTTTGGATATGGATTATCTCGGCAAGCCATTCGGCCCTATGCCAGCCTTATTGGCAAAGGCGGAGTATATTACTAAACTACACGCTATTTGTGTAAAGTGCGGCGAAATTGCCAACTACTCCTACAGAATCCCCAAGGGTGGGGAACAGGTACTTCTTGGCGAAAAAAACATCTATGAGCCGAGGTGCAGGAATTGCTTTTTTAAAGGATAAAGGTTGTTTTTGGCTATATACGTTTAGCGGCCAAGTTGGGCTGAGTTAATAGTGTAGTAAAACATTGAGTCAATTTTCATGCTTTTATAATCCGAGAATTGGATTCCACGAAATCAATAAAATTAATTGTGGGGTAATGAAATATCTACTTACAATTACATTCATGGTAATGGGTTGCCTTTTTGCAAGGTAATCCGTTACCATGCAAAAGTGTTTTTGAGCCGATTTGAGGAATGTGTTTCCAATCAAGATTTTCCTCTTTGTTGATTAAGTAAAATTCATCTTCAATTGGATGCTGTGCCTTGAGACTAACTTCAATCATGACGCCGTTTGTTTGGCTGATTAAATATATAAAATAATATCCGCCTGTTGACCGCTTTTTTCGGTGCCTGTTTTAATAGTGTCCCTATAGTATTTGTCATGTTACTTGGGCTTGATTTTGGCAGATGTCCTATCAGACTTTAAGTTTTAGATTGATTCATTTTTGCAAATTATTTATGTGATTGATTGCCCGGATCGTTCGGGCGTACCGGATCATGATCATTTTTTTTACTGCAGGTGTGTAGATTTTGGGATTACCGATCCTTGCGCGCTCCATGCGGCTTTCTTCGATCTGCCGCACCAGCTCCAGTTTAGATTTAAGGATCCTCAAATCATTTTTATTTAATTCCAACTTTTGCATATTGCATCATTTTAATTCTGTTAACTAGTTAGTTGCAAGGTAAATATACTGCGTTGTTATTTTGTCCTATAATTTATATTATGTTAAATAGAAAATACCGCAAAACAATCCACCCTCCAACGACACAACTAATTGTATCAGAACGTATTAGACCTCTAATGCCCGATACTGCTGCCGCGAAGCGAATTTGGTTGGTCTCTACCCTTTTCTGAGTTCACTCAAAATAAGGTTCCAGAGCCCTGTAGGAATTTGGGGTTCCATTTTTGTTGGCTCACGCTTGGTTGTTGGTCTTTTTTCTGGACTATTGGAGCGCTGATTGCTGGACACATTAGTCATGCGCACGGAAATGAAACCGGCAATTATTGGCCATCAAATTTGGGGGGGTCTCGAAATGAGGTTGTTTAAGATTTTCCCATCACATAGATGTTCCCTGCAGTTGGCGTTGGAGAGCCGCCGGCTTTTTCGAGGGAGATCGCGAATGCCTCGCCGCTGGCTATGGGTCTGCCTACCTTTTGAATGATGGCGGTACTGGCCATATCCATTGGCAGCACGCCCATGTCTACCGGCTTGCCACCCTGAATGGCCCAAAGCTGGTACTGCATACCCTTTGGTGGTTCGGGTAAGGCATCCATCATTACGTAAGCTTCCCCTTTATCCTTGCTCCAGTAAAGTGTGGCTGCCATTGGGTGCCCCTTCAGTACGGTGTGCATCACAATGGTTTGCATGGAGGTATCAGCCATCATATTCTTGCCGCGGGTGTAATTATCTACAATCTGGGCCAGTAATTTCTGGTTGGCCTGCATGGAATCCAGCCTGGTACTCATGGCCAGTGAATCCTGTTTCTGGCGGCTGTTCTGATACCAGAAAATAGTATTGAGCGCCATACTGCCCACCAGTGCCAGCCAAACTGCGGCTCGGCTAAACCGGGTATGCCTGAGTGCGGGTGAAAGCGGTAAGATCAATGCGCTTTGACGAGCCTGCTCTTCTTCCCCGCCGCCCGGCTGACTCGCCTGTATGGCACTCCAAATTTTATCCTGCATTGCAGGATCAGGTGACATAGCTTCCTGGCTGGCAAATCGGAACATAGCCTCTTCAATGGCGGCCACTTCCTTTGCAAGTTCAGGATTCCGGTCAATATCAGCCTGTACCTGTGCCTGCTCCTGCGGAGACAAGGCACCCAGCACAAAGGCTTCCAACTGGCCCGATTCTATGTATTCCCTGGTGTTCACAATATTTCTCTTTACTTTTTAATTTTTACTCATCGTTTTCAACCTAAGTTCTTTCCCATTTTCCCTCCGGTTGTTCAACACTTCCAGTGTAGGTGTCCTACTGTTGGTTACCGTTGGTTTCACCAGCGACTATTTTTGTTGAAGCCTTTCAGGCTCCTTTAACTTAATGACAAGGACTTTTTACTTTCTATTTTTTATGTTCAACTTACGACTTTCTATTTTTTACTTCCAGCTTATGACTTTTGACTCACGACTATCTAATTTTTAAATACTTCTCTCAACTGCTGCATCGCGCTTCGCATTCGGGTTTTAACAGTCCCCAGCGGAATGTTCAGTGTTTTTGAGATCTCATCGAGCGTGTATCCATTAAAATAGGCCATGTTCACTACTATCTCATACTCAGGTTTTAGTCCTGCTACCATTTTGCGCAAGCCAATAGTGTCTGTCGCCTGTTCCGATCGCATTCCTTTTTGTACATTATTTACGGCATCCTCACCCGATTGGATTTTTCCTTTCATAATTTCACCTTTCGATCGCAACTTGTCTATGGCGGAATTACGGGCAATATTGAGCATCCAGGTATAAATACGGCCTTTATTAGGGTCGTATTGTGCAATATTGTTCCAAATTTTTACAAAAGCTTCCTGCAGCACGTCATTGGCTGTCTCGTCGTCGGCAATAACTTTGTGAATAACACCGAACAGTACCCCTGCATAATTCTTATACAAGTAGTTAAACGCGTCCCTGTTTTGCTGCCTGAGCAGTAAAACAAGTTCTTCTTCACTATATGTGGCTACTGGTGGCAATGGCGTTGATTAATAATCAAAAGTAATTTTTATTTGGGGAAAATCATTCGGTAATCGACTTTTACTTTTCCGGCGCTGATATCATCAAGTTTTTTCTTGATCAGACGCTTTTTTAAGGGCGACAGATAGTCGATAAACAGTTTACCCTCAATGTGGTCGTATTCATGTTGAATTACTCTTGCAGTGATGCCATGAAAAACGCCTTCCTGCTCCTGAAAATTTTCATCGAGGTAGCGCAAACGTACAATTGGCTGGCGCTGAATGTCTTCCCTCACCTTAGGAATACTGAGGCATCCTTCGTTATAAGGCCACGCATCACCGGTCTCTTCAATTTTCCGGGCGTTGATGAATACCTGCTTAATAGGTACTTCGTTGGGGTATTTGCGCTTATCCTCGTCGTCAAAATCCTTAACGATCTGGTCGGTATCAATTAGAAACAGGCGGATTGGGCGATTGATTTGAGGAGCGGCAATACCTACACCATTACTGTTGTACACAGTATCCCACATATCAGCAATCAGTTTTTCAAGGCCGGCATAGTCGGCGGATATGTCTTCGCAAACTTTCCGCAACACAGGATGGCCATATGCCACTACAGGTAAAATCATGAATCAGGAATAATAATTAAAAGAGGCGCAAGTTACACAATTTAGATGTGTGGGAAAAATCGGAGTGACGGAACAAGGCGGACAACAAAAAATAAAACTAACCACGGAGGCTACTATGGTAAACACGAAGAACACAAAGCCATAATTCACCAATTTTTTGAGGTTGTAAAACGCACGAAGACCGAAAACGGAAATAATATAGCTTTCCCCAACTGAGCTTTGTGCTCCCTATAAGCCCTTATTTTAAACTTAGTGGTCCTCGCGCCAACCTTTGTGCCCTTAGTGGTTAGCAATTATCGTAGAGCATGAACATTCCTTTTCACTATCTTGCAAGCCTTGAAAAAGGTTTTATTTATATTTCTGTTTGCAGCCGGAGCGTTCAGCTGTCTTGCCCAGAATCCGTATGCAATATTGCAAAGGGACACCATTATTGAAGGTGGTACACAGCTGACCTTATGTATAGATTCTGTAAAAGCATACAGTAATTTCATTTTTTCGGCGCAAAACCCGGAAACTGGCAAGTGGACCATCTGGCGAAAAAATGCCGTTTCGAACAAGTATGAACCTGTTTTTGACGACAGATATAATAGGGCACACGTTGTTGTGAGTGCGGACAAAGGTGAAATGATATATGTTCGTTACCGGCAACAACGTGTTGGGAGTATGCATGATGCCTCGCTCGATTCGGCATGGATTTGCCGGAGCACCGTAGATGGCAGGAAGGAAGAGCCAATTTTCCTGGTGCCTCAGTTCAGTAAAAATGCGATATATGACCTCGATTGGAGTGCTGATAAACAACGCATACTCTATGCCTGGGGTAACGATGCCTACCCCACTCTTACCCGCGATGGCGATATTTTTGAATATGACCAAAGTACTGGAAAACATACCAATTTGACCCGGAATTATGAACTCTGGAATAACCACTGCCGGTACGGGCCGGACAGTAAATCGTTTGCTTATTCGCACTATGCTAATTTCTGGTATTCAAGGCCAACAGACATATACATTAAAACCGATAATGACAATGTGCAGCAAACCAACAATTTCAGACACGCAGAAGGCTGGCAATATTGCACCCTGACCGACTATACAGGCGATCAGTTGCTCTACAGGCGGGGCGAGTTTTCTGAAAACAAGCTCTTCGTCAAGAAGCTAACGGGCGAAGATCTGTTGCTGAACAGGCCTGGTTACGGTGGCGTCCGGTTAGGGAGCAATTTTTACGCAGCAACGGATACCACAAATAATATCTTGCTTTTTACTGAAAGTGAAATCGCTGGAAGCATCCGGCTTTCGGGTATCAATAATTTCGGGAACGATGACCGTTATAATTTTGGACAGGACTGTAATACAAGGCTCAACTGGCTGGGCAAGCAACCGGTTAAAATTGAATGGTCGACCGGGGATACAACGTTTGCTATTCAGGTACAACCCAGGAAGAACACAACATATCAGTGCACCATAACAGCCAACGGTAACAAGTACACCTACTCCGTAAAAGTAAAAAC
>CANCOG010000195.1 GCA_947379685.1 Flavipsychrobacter stenotrophus
ATTGACTTGAACGGCTACCCTGGCAAGGCATTTATGTTTGAGGTTCCTAATGACAATAATGTAGTTATCGTAAAGCAATGTATTGCCAATAATCGCAGGTATGACCTGGTTGTAATTGCAAGAAGGGATCAGGGAACAAATCCCGAGATCAATGCATTCTTCGATTCTTTCAAGGCCCTCAAATAATTCAATGGTAATTTTAGAAATACTACAAATGGCCATCACGGACGCTCCGGATGGCCATTTGTTTTTTGTTTTTTTATCTGTAAATATCTGATGTCGAACCTTATTGATCTTTATAAGTACGGGGTACTTTTGGATCGGTTATAATAATATAGTCACCATCTTCTTTGTAATTCGACCAGTCAATCTTGGGGAAATTCTCGTCACTTGAGGTGGAAATAACCAGTCTTTTGATCTTTGGGCTGTATTTATATATCTGCGTGGCTACTGCAAATCCCTCGTCGCTGTGAAATTTACCGTTCACCTGCATTATTTTCTTTGCCTTGTTTGCTTTATTTACTTTTCTGTAGCTCGCTATGGAGTAGGCCATTGTAGCATCCCATAAAGATTGGGCCATAACCAGATTGAATCCACCCATCATAGAACTCATTGATGGAGCGGCCTTGGCTTTCCCTGTATCGGAGGTTGTAGTGCCCGCTGCGTGTTTAGGCAGACCATTCAGTTTTGCATAGTAGTCGCCAGAAGCTGTATCGTAGGGGACGGGAGCGAAGAAATCTTTTGATTCTTCTGGCAGATCCATAAGTGCTTGTTGTCCTTTCCTACCTGCGAGGTTACTATACCTGCTTGCCGCATTGGCACAAACAACATCTAGACCCTTTTCTTTAGCAAACTCCACCATCGGGCGATAGTCTTTATAATTACTCCATACCCGGGCATCCTTTAAAAAGTGTTTTTCCCGAATGAAACCTTTAAGGTATTCATTCATGACTGGTTGCACGTCGCGTTCAAACATTTCCATGGATAGGGCAAGATTGCTGTTATATTTTGCATACAGCATTTCGAACATGGTTTTTTCCAGATAATGGGTTACACTATCGTTGTGTTCTTCACCGAAAAAGAGCAGGTCATAGTTTTGCATATCTTCTGCAATAGTGTTGAGGGATACTTCCTTTCCCTGTTTTACAGAATAGATTCGATAATTTGCTTCAGAAAGCTTTTCCTGTGCAGATGCCATGAATGGCATGATGAGTAAGGCGGTCAGTAATTTGCGCATTTGTAAAATTTGTGTAAAATTATAGTTTTGGGGCGATGATTAAAAGGAGTCGCTAGTATTAGGGAGATTTAATTTGTCGTTTGCTTGCTTGCATTAATGTTTTTCTGTTGTGTATTCTGAAAAAAGCCCCTGCAATCATATAAAATACGATTGCAGGGGCATAATAGTATATTATAGCAAATTTAAAATCAGGACTTGGCTAAAGAGCCTTTCAGGAAGTCAATCACCTTCACTTCGGTTGCATCAAGTACCCTCATGTCCGCCAGGGTCACAGAAATCCAGTCTGTTAGATGAATAAGATAAAATGCTTTTTCCCAATATGATTTACCTTCAGAATATATCTCAATTATATTAGGGGTGTGTTGCTTGAATACCTTTTTGTTTATTTCCATCCTTGTTTGAGTGCGCTCATAATCGTCCTTATTACGAAGTATGATCACAACTTTATCTTTGGCATCGTCTCTCCAGCCAACAAGCTCATTATGGTTCATTTCTGGTATTACAGCATGCCAGCAGAGCATTTTGCTGTTTTCGTTCAGTTGTTGCCTTAAACGGATAGCAACGCCTTCAAAGTTGGGAGCAGAATATATTATCGGCAGTTTACCTAATATCTTTTTAGAAATTGCTTTTGCATTTTTCAGCGTTTCTTTTTCGCCATCTTTCATCTGCTTGATTGCGGCGTTAATTTCCTTCTCAAATTTATCGTTAATGAGGCCGAAATGGCGCAGTACAAATAGAATTTGTGTGAGTGAGTAACCAAGGCAGGCGCGTGGTGGCATACCCGCCGGTACCAGGATGCAATCGAGGCCCTTTTTGTTAGCCAGCTCAGCAATTTTGCCGCCCGAGGTAATACAAAGGACAGTCGCCTTGGCTTTGATTGCTTGTTGCATGGCAGCAAGAGTTTCCTCGGTATTGCCTGAATATGAGCAAACTATAACTAACGAATTCTTACTGGTGTAGGCTGGTAAAAAATAATCTTTGTTTACAGCAAGTGGGATCGAAAGTTGGTCGAAAACATAGTTTTGTACAATCGAACCTCCAATTCCGCTGCCGCCAAGGCCAGTAATGATCACGTTCGTAAACTCTTTTACAGGAGTTACAAAGCGGTAGTTTTTTCCTATAATTAAAGCTTCCTGAAGTTGGGTTGAGAACTCTGAAATTAGCTTTTTCATACTACTTTTATCGTTTGAATGTCCAAACATAGTAAAATTGGGATAAAGGGCGAACAAATTGCCGCAGACTTTTTACAAAAAAAAGGTTATAACATTTTATTTCGGAACTGGAGAACGGGCCAAAAGGAAGTTGACATAGTGGCATTTAAAGAAGGAATGGTCATTTTTGTTGAAGTAAAAACGAGGTCGGGACAGTTTTTAGGCTATCCCGAAGAGTCAGTAAACCATAAAAAGCAACAAAACCTCAGGCTGGCCGCAAATGCTTTTCTTGATGCATTTCCAAACTATAAGAATTTGCGCTTTGACATTGTGGGGATTTTAATAAGTGGCGATGATGCCAAGGAGATTGTCCATTTTGAAGAAGCGTTTCATTGAGATTAAATAATTTTCAATAGAATTATAGAGGTTTTGAGTGTAATTTTTGTTGCCCAAATTGAGACTCAATAGGTATAAATACCTATTGGCGAATTAGGTATTTATACTGATTTTCGAACCTTTGGTAAGGCTTAACTTTGTCTGGGTTACTGTAGCTTTTTTTATTAGTCAGATTTATGCGTCGGCAACTCAGCTTTTTTAGTTATTTAAATTTGGTACATTTATAGTGTGCGGCTAATGCTTACCGGTAAAATTTTCGAAACAAATTGAAGGGTAGAGGTAGGCAATTTTGCAAGCAGATGATAGAAGTTGTCTTTTTAATTTACTAACCGGATTTTAATCGCATTCTAATCGCATTCTAATTTTTGGGGTTGTGAATAAAATGTGGGCAAAAAGTAATTTAATTTGTTTATATTTGCTTAAATTCGCATTTTTGTAGGCCTGTGTGCCTGCCACAATGGTGCGGCATGATATTTATACCCATCAAATTGGAATTGAAGTTACGCATTATATTTTTTTTATTAAACAAAATGAGTTTGTTTTTAATAGAGAGTTGATATTTTCTCTTTTTTAAACAGCTTTTTGAAAAATTAACACAGCTTTACTTTGTCAGTCTAAGAATATTATTTAATTTTATACCAAAATATAGCCCTAGAGGTATTCTATTGAGCAGGCAAAACAAAACATTAGTACAAACCACAAGTAATATGAAAAAGTCAGCTTTACTTATTCTGCTATCCATCCTATCGGTGATCATAGCACCCCATTTGGCTCATAGCCAGTGTACGCCGGGTTACACATCTGCATCATACGGATGTTCCACCTACGGGTATGGGATTGGTTTTTTTACCACAACCAGCTACACATCGGCGGCAATTGGCGATTACGCCACTTGTACAGGGTCGGGGTATCAAGATTTTTATTCTACGGCAGGTGACTCAGCTGTTTACCAGCAAAATGGCGTTTATACAGCCTCTATTTCAAGTTATTCTTCTTATCCAACGGAAAACTGTCAAGTGTGGATTGATTTCAATAACAACAGCACGTGGGAAACCAGCGAAAGGGTTGGTGGTTTGAATGGCTACAGTTCCTCGGCATCTTTTTCTATCAATATACCCTATGCTGCAGCAGTAGGCTACCATCGGATGAGGTTGGTTACTTCTGATGCGTACTCTGGTTCCTATCCATCAATGGATCCTTGCGCTTCCAGTTATAACTACGGTGAAGCAAGGGATTATCGCGTTAGAATAGTGCCTTTACCTCCATGTTCGGGAACTCCTACTGCCGGTACCGCAGTTTCTACAACATCACTTGCCTGCCCGTCTTATTCTTTCACGCTTAGCCTTTCGGGCATGACAGCCGCTGCAGGTATGACTTTCCAATGGTACAGGTGCACTACGAGTGGCGGAACTTATACCGCAATTACCGGTGCGACCACTCCATCATATACCACAACTGAAACTGCAGCTTACTATTACCATTGCACTGTAATCTGTACTGCCAGCGGTGGTACTACTACCACTAATAACGTATTTGTTGACTACATCAGTGCATGTTATTGCTCGCCTTCATATACGTATGCGTCCTATGCATGTACGTCGTATTATATGGACATAACTGACTACACCTTAAATGGCTATTCAAGCACCTCAATACATGATGTTTCCTCTTGTGATGGTTCCGGTTATTTGGACCAGACCTCATTGGTCTGTTCGTTAATGCAAAGTATAGTTTATGTCCCAACTGTTACCGTGGGCAGTTATACTATGAATACCCAAACCTGGATCGACTTTAATAATAATGGTACTTTTGAAACTTCCGAGTCAGTTGGAGGAGCAAATAGTATTTCATATTCAACTGCATATAACCTTACTGTTCCAATTACTGCTACTCCTGGTCTTCATCGTATGAGGGTAGAAGTTTCTTACTATTCCGGTGTTCCTTCTTATCCTGGGTTGGACCCATGTCCTACTTACAACTATGGTGAGGTTCGCGACTATTCAGTCAATATTGTGGCGCTTCCACCATGTACAGGTACACCAGCTCCAGGCCATGCTATTTCTTCTACCGGAATGGCTTGTCCTTCTACGCCTTTCACATTAACTGATACAGGGTTCTCTGTTTCTGGTTCTTTGGCTTTTCAGTGGTATTCCTCTACCGATAGTTCATCATGGACACCAATTACAGGAGCTACAAACTATACTTACACACTTACAGAAACAGATACCATGTTTTATAAGTGCAAGGTTACTTGTACCGCTAGCGGTGGCTACGACAGTACTGCTGGAATTCGCGTAAATTATCTGCCTTATTGCTACTGCGTACCTGCTTTCTCAAGTGCTGGTATATCATGTAGTTCGTATGGTATGTCAATTGGACAATTTACTGTTTATGGGGAATCCGGTACCAATATCAATGATAATGTGGCCTGTGATGGAAGTGGATATGAAGATCACACCTCAATGAGTGTGAATTTCATGCAAAGTGTCACCTACGTGGCGACGGTTTGGGAACCTACTACCTCCTCTTCTTATAATAAGAATATACAAACCTGGATTGACTTTAATAATAACGGGACTTTTGAAAGTACAGAGAGTGTTGGTTATAAAAACAACTGGGTAACCTCGGGAGCATATAATTTAACCATGCCGATAACAGCCGCTGTGGGTAGCCATAGAATGCGTATCGTGGTAATTTATTCTGGTTGCTGCCCGGGTACGTCAGCACCTGCTATTGACCCTTGTCCAACTACTTCGACCTATACCTATGGTGAGTCCAGAGATTATATGGTAAACATAGTGGCGCTCCCACCTTGTACCGGTACACCAGCACCAGGTCATGCTTTTGCATCAACTGGAATGGCTTGTCCGTCTACACCTTTCACTATTACTGACACAGGGTTCTCAGTTGCGGGTTCACTTGTGTTCCAATGGTATTCTTCTACCGACAGTTCAACCTGGGTTGCTATTTCCGGTGCAACCAACAATACCTATACGCTTACTGAAACTGACACGATGTTTTATAAGTGTAGGGTGACTTGTACGTCCAGCGGTGGTGGTTATGATAGCACTAATGCCATTAGGGTAAATTACTTGCCATATTGCTATTGTGTTCCTTCATTCTCAAGTGCCGGCCTTGCATGTAGTTCTTATGGTATGTCTATTGGGCAGTACATAGTATATGGTGAGTCAGGAACAAATATTAATGATAATGTGGCTTGTGACGGTACTGGCTATGAAGACCATACCGCCATGTCTGTTACGTTTATGCAGAGTGTATCATATGTTGCAACTGTGTATGAACCAACTACCTCATCGTCATATTCTAAGAATATCCAAACCTGGATTGACTTTAATGACAATGGAACATTTGAGTCTTCTGAGACCGTTGGTTATAAGAATAACTGGGTAACATCTGGTGCTTATACCCTTACAATGCCACTTACAGCTACCGTTGGCAACCATAGAATGAGGGATGTTGTTATTTATTCAGGTTGCTGCCCGGGGACATCTGCTCCTGGCATTTCTTCTTGCCCAACATCTTCTTCTGGCTATTCTTACGGTGAAGTAAGGGACTATACAGCTACGATTGTTGCATTGCCACCATGTTCCGGAACACCAACTGCAGGTGTTGTTAACACGACTTCAGCGACAGCTTGCCCTTCTTATTCATTTACACTTTCAAGCACAGGTTATACCGTTGCCGGCAGCCTAGTTTTCCAATGGCAAAAGTCAAGTGACAGTGTTACGTGGACTTCTATTTCCGGTGCTACAAACACATCTTATACATTAACAGAATCGTCTAGTTTGTATTATCGCTTATATGTAGTTTGTACTGTAAGTGGCGCTTCCGATACATCTGCAGGGTTGCTGATTCCTTACTACTCATACTGCTATTGCATACCATATTATAGTAACGCTGCACTTTCCTGCACCAATTATAATTTCGCCATGTCATCTTTCCACACGGGTGGTGAGTTTGGTACTTATATTATGGATGATGTGCCTTGTGATGGTTCAGGATACCAGAACCATACTTATATGTCTACCACGTATATGCAAACAAGGTTCTATACAGATACAATAGTTTCTTCAACAGGTACATACGCTTATACTCTTGCTAACCAGGTTTGGATTGACTATAATGACAATGGAACGTTTGAGACTACTGAGACTGTTACAGGTCTGTCAGGTTATGCTGCTATGACGGCTACAGCCTATGATACATTTACACTTTCGGCTGCGACTTCTACATTGGGTACACACAGAATGAGAGTGTGTCACGTTTTCCAGTCAACAGGTGGTTCTTATCCATCAATTAATCCGTGTGGTGCTACTTCTTATGGGGAAGCAAGGGATTACACAGTAAATATTGTTCCATTACCTCCATGTGCGGGTACGCCTACCGGCGGTACAGCGGTTGCCAGCGTAGGTACTGCTTGTCCTTCTGTTGCGTTTACTCTTTCGACAGTGGGCAGTACACTTGCTTCAGGTTTAACTTACCAATGGTACAGATCTAGTACCGGGGCGACAGGCTCATGGTCAGCTATTTCAGGTGCTACGGGTAGTACATGTTCAACAACAGAAACTGGACCTACCTATTTCTGCAGAGTAATTGTTTGTACTGCCAGCAGCGGTGTTGATACTTCTGTTTCGGTATTGGTTGCTTATATCAGTTATTGCTATTGCTCTCCGTCTTATGCTGCGGCTGCTGCTGCATGTGGTACATATGCAATGGGCACTTCCAAATTCAGGATTGTGGGTGTTGCCGGTACAATGATCAATGACAATACAACATGTAACGGTACTACTAACTATGAAAACCTGACTGGTATGTCTGTTTCACTGTTGCAAGGTTCAACAGATACAGCACGTATATATAACCACGCTAGTTCGGGTATTAACATGTCAGTTCAATCATGGATCGATTATAATAATGACGGAAACTTCTCGTCTGGTGAAAGTATTGGTGGTGGTAATTCGTACCATGACTCACTTACTTATTCGCTTACAATTCCGTCAACAGCGGCGATTGGTTCGCACCGTATGAGGACAGTAACTACCTATGACGGTTCTGGATATACTTATCCTACTTTGGATCCATGTACTTCGGGTTATTCTTTAGGGGACGCCAGGGACTACACCGTAAATATCGTAACACCAGGGTGTACCGCAACGCCAACAGCTGGTTCAGTTGTAACCTCGGCTACTTATGGATGTACTTCTTTTTCTCCGGCCCTTACTTTGTCGGGTTCTTCAACTGGTTCGAGTATAACCTATCAGTGGGAAGTTTCAACAACAGGTTCTACATGGACCGCGGTGTCAGGTGCTACATTGGATCACTATACGCCAACTGTAACGAGCAACGTTTATTATCAATGTGTTTTGACTTGCTCTTTCACTGGTACGAGTGCTACAGCAACTTCAGTTTATCTTACAGTTAGCCCAGCTCCATCAACACCATCGGGTGCTTCGTATGTATGCTCAGGCGCATCAACCAGTGCATTTACATCATCGCCTTCAGGTGGTACCTGGTCTTCTGGCAGCCCCTCAATTGCTACAGCTAATACTACTTCTGGTGTTGTTACCGGCGTTGCTACCGGCGTTGCAAATATTACTTATACACTGGCTTCTGGTTGCTACTCAATATCTACGATATATGTGAATCCTTCACCTTTCGCAATTACGGGCTACCCAACTATGTGTGCAGGTGCTACTACTACTCTTGCTGATGCATCTACCGGTGGTACCTGGAGCAGTTCCAACCCATCAGTTGCTACTGTTAGTACTTCAGGTGTTGTTACTGGTATCACTGCAGGAACAGTGACTATATCTTATACATTGTCGACAGGCTGCGCAAGTACAGCATCTTCAGCTACCAGGACCGTTACTGTTAACCCAAATCCAAGTGCGATCCTTG
>CANCOG010000196.1 GCA_947379685.1 Flavipsychrobacter stenotrophus
TAAGGAAGCCTGGAAGGCTTCAACAACAATAGCCACCGGCGAAACCGGTGGTAGGCAATCGGAAGACACCAACACCAAAGGTGTTGAACAAATAGGGCAAAACTTAATGGAGTAGAACTTAATTTAGATGCATCGTTATTGCGGTAAAGCCTTCAAAAAACTGGCATCAGGAAAATAGAATGCGCGCTCAAACTCAGCATGGGCAACATATAACACCAATGGATAAAAATAGAATTGCATTCCTTTGCCATCCCTACCACAGGGGAGGTGTCACACGGTGGATGGCCGATGCAGCAATCGCCTATGCCGCACGTGGCATGGAAGTATATTTTGTTACGGTTGAGCCGACAACGGAATTTTATTCCGGTAAGGGCAAAGAAACCATGCTGCAATTGCTCTCTAAAACAAAGAATAATGTCCGCAAGATCAGCACTGGCATCGGCCGCGAATTTGAATTTGGCTTGCCCGCCGCCAATGCCCATGTCTATAAGAAACTCATGCTGGCAAACGTACCCATTGGCACTCCCGTTATTCTTTCCGATGATAGTACGGTATGGATCGCCGGGAGCGCATTGCATGAAGCCTACCCGATAGTTGGGGTGCTCCATGCCGATGAAGGGGAATACTACAGGCTTGCCAGAGTGCATAACCGAGAAGTGGATATAATGGTCTGTGTATCTGCAAGAGTGCACATGCTGGTTGCCGAAAAATCACCGGAGATCGGCCGTGAGCGCCTGTTTACTATCCCTTGTGGTATTGAATTGCCTGCACCAGTATTCAGTTCCTCTGCTCATAATGTACTTCAGCTGGTGTATGTTGGCCGGTTGACCAACTACCAAAAAAGAATAGGTGACCTGGCAAAAGTGGCGATAGCCCTCAAAAAGAAAAGCATTCCCTTTCATTGGCACATTATTGGCGATGGCGGAGACGACAGAAAACAACTGGAGCAAACCATTACCAGTGAAGGCCTGGCCAGCCAGGTAACCTTTACCGGCTGGCTGTCACAGGCTAAAGTTCATGAGTATATGATTGCCGCTGACATTCTGGTATTGACTTCTGATTTCGAGGGCATGCCCATTGCCATGATGGAAGGTCTGGCATCAGGATGCGGTTTTGTGGGTACCAAAGTGAGTGGTGTCGAAGACTACGAAAACCACCCGCTGGCAAAAGATTGTTTCCGTGTATTTGATATAGGTGATATTGAAACAGCTGTGCAGAAGATACAAGAAGTTGCAGCAGTTCCCGTAAATTCCCGTCAGCGCGCAGCCCGTGAACTGGCCGAAAACCAGTTCAGTATGGATAAATGCCTCGATAGTTATCTCGCTGCAATCAATTCCATCCCTGCCCGGCAATACCGTAAACCGTCAATCTCATTAGCTTCTGCAGTTGCTATAAAGTCCAGGCTAATAGCTACACTGCGTAGCACCAAAATGGCAATGAAAAGCAGCCGGGCAAATTGAAAAATCAACTGGGATTGAACTAAAACCCAAATATTGGGAAACATAAATAGCCAAGGGGGTAAGGTTGCTTTTCTTTTCGCCGGGGGACCAAAGAATATACATAATTTAATATGTTTAATGCTTCTGTAGTGTGTTTTCAAGCAAAAAATGTCTGCCAGCTGAGTATGTTTAACATTTTTTATTTTTAACTTTTACCTTTTGACATGATATTGGTGGGATACTTATATTAGATGATGGTTAACAAAGTTTTTGAAACCAAAGTTTTGTATTTTTGCCTGCAAACGATGATTTTTTTCATTGAATAGTAAGTTGTTTAGTGCTTTGTGATAAGTGTATACCTCAAAAGAAAATATTTTGAAAAGAATTCTGATCGTTTTTGGAACAAGGCCTGAAGCTATTAAGATGGCCCCTGTTATCAAGGAACTATTATTGTACCCTGACCAGTTTGTTACCAAGGTGTGTGTTACCGCGCAGCATAGAGATATGCTCGATCAGGTACTCAATTTCTTCAGTATTGTACCTGACTATGACATGAACGTCATGACCTACGATCAGAACCTTTACACACTTACCGGCGATATTATTGTAAAAATGAAGCCAGTGCTTGAAGATGCACGACCCGATTACGTATTTGTACACGGGGACACTACAACCTCAATGGCTACGGGCATTGCGTCATACTATTATGGCAGCAAACTTTGTCATGTGGAAGCTGGCCTGCGAACCTATAATAAAAGGGCTCCGTTTCCCGAAGAGATCAACAGGGTGATAACGGGCCATGTTGCCGATATTCACTTTTCACCAACTGAGACTGCCAAGGCCAACCTTGTTAAGGAAAACATCAACGCTGATAGTATAATAGTTACCGGTAACACGGTAATAGATGCCTTGCTGGAAAGCGTGGTTAAAGTACGTGAAACACCCTATGAGAGTATTAAAAATCTCGCTTCACAGATCGATGGAGAACGGGATACAGTCCTGCTCACCATGCACCGCCGGGAAAATCATGGTGAAGGGTTAGAGCACATTTGCGAGGCCATTATAGAAATATGCGACAAGGCCAATGTTCAGGTAGTTTACCCGGTTCACAAAAACCCAAACATATATTTACCCGTACATAAATTGTTGGGTAGTCATAAAAATATTAAACTCGTCGATCCCTTGCCTTACGAGGCTTTTGTCTGGCTAATGGATAAGGCGAAGATCATCATTACCGATAGCGGAGGCATACAGGAAGAAGCACCTTCCCTGGGTAAGCCCGTGTTAGTACTAAGAAATGTAACAGAACGGCCCGAATCAGTGGAAGCTGGTACTGTATTGGTAGTCGGCAATAGTAAGGATAAAATAGTAAGTGAAACTTTGGATCTGCTGAATAATGTGGAGCGTTATAATAAAATGACCCACCTGCACAATCCTTACGGCGATGGAACTGCAGCCAGGCAGATCGTTAACTACATGAAAAGCCTAAAATCCTAAACCATGCAGTTTTGTTTTGTATTCGGACAAGAGCCATGGCTCTTACCTCCGGCACTTGATCTTATAGCTGTACTGAAAGAACAGGGCCACGGTGTGCGAATAGTCTATGCCGAGTACCGGGGCAAAAAGCCAGATCCTAAAGATTACGACCTGTCACTCACTTATGATATTGTACCCAAAATTGCTGGAATAAAACGCTTGCTGACATTTGCTGCGCTAACCGGGGCGGTAAAAAATTTCATGGCTGAAAAGAAGACCGATGTCCTTGTCGCCTGCGATATTCTTTCATTGCAATCTGTCAGTAGCATCAAAGGGGTGAAGAAGGGCTACTGGGGTTTTGAAATAGTCAACAAGCCTGAACGAATTAGAGCTTCTCTCGATTTTTACCGCGCGCTTCGGTTCCCAGCCTGGGTAAGAGGGATGAACTTTTATCTGGCACCTTCTCGTAGCCGCATTGATAAAATACAGAGCCGCGTCAAGGCCAATGTGCCGAACGCGGTTATTTACAATTGCCGCAGATTGCTCCACGATACAAGAACTGTCTCGGCCAATTTTTCAAAACAGGCGAGCTACAAGCTTGTGTATACAGGCATGATTTCGCGCAGCCAATATCTGGAAGAGATCGTAGATGCTGTTGAACTGCTGGATGATAATGTCACCCTTACCCTCGCCGGCCCTGGAAATGCCGACTATTGTACTATGCTGGGGAAGAAAATTGCAGGTAATCCCAAACTGCGCCACAGGGTAGCAATGCCCGGCAGGCTAAGTCGCGAGGACGCCTACGCATTGATCAATACCGGTGATATAGGCTTTGTGTTTTATGACGAGAACGACGGCAGTGAAGCCAAAGACCCGGCCCCAAATAAGCTCAGCGATTATATTGCCGGAAACCTGTGGATAATAGGCGGAAAGCAAGACTATATAAAGTATTGGCTCCAGGAAAAAGGCGCAGGTGTTTCCATAAATGAGATCAATAAAGAAACCATAGCGGAAGCGATTAAAAAGCTCCTGACCAACCCGAAATTCAATGATAAATCTGTGCTCAGCTCCCTCTATAAAAACGAGCTGAACATGAACGTTCAATGCGCCACTTTCCTGAAGTTGATAGGAGAGAATTAATTGGTACTTTGTTCCTCCTATCACTAACGCTATTGTCGATCACACCCCTCTGACTTTGTCCTTCCGACGAAGGAGGAATCTCGCAAGACGTTCTTGCCCTCGGGCTGAACAGGCGCCATTTCAGAAGGTTTTTTTTAGTCGCCAAAATGCAACGCAAGTCATTTAGAAGCAATGCTTTGACCTGAAATCAAGCTAAGATTTTATACACCCTGCCCGGCAAAACAAGTTCCTGATTCCTATCAGGAAAACCAATATTCTAAAAACGATAGCTTTGCGGTTTCTGAATTCAAGCAGCGACTCATGACCAAAGAATTCGTCTACGATTTTATTAAAAGACACTACCTCGCGGTAATTGCAACTGTGACACCACTAAATGAGCCGGAGGCAGCCGTTATGGGTATTGCTGTCACCCATGAATTGGAGATCATTTTTGACACGGTAACAACATCTCGTAAGTATCAAAACCTCATCCTTAATCCGGCTATAGCCATAGCCATTGGTTGGGACGGTGAGGAGACGCTCCAGTTTGAAGGGACGGCAACCGTACTAACCGGCCCCGATGCCCAAAAATACAGGGAGACCTATTTTCAAAAGTTCAATGACCGCAGAAACAGGGCAGAAACCTGGCCTGATATCGTCCATTTCAAAGTCACACCAAAGTGGCTGAGGTATAGCAAATTTGGTGCGTCAAAAGAGATAAATGAATTGACTTTTTAAATGCGGGTGCAAACCAGGAATCCGACAATTGATCAACAGAGTTTCGTCAGATCCTTTCACTTTTAGTTTTTAGCCATTTCATTTATTCTTGGCTGCAAGATCCAAATACCAATAAAGGCGAAAATGATATAGACTAGATTTTCAAGAAATTCTCTGGTAGAAACTTGTCGGTTATGTTTGAGGAGGGCTAATACCTTGCCGGCAAAACAGGAAATATAGAAGGTACAACAAAGCAGTGGCAGGTACATGATAATTCCAATGAGCCAAATTATATAAGCTGATGGGAACAGACGAATAATTGTAAAAATGAGCAGCGGGTAAGCAACAAAAGCAGCAACGAAAATCATTTTAAATAGTGGGAAATTTAATGAAGATGCCATGTCTTCCGGTAATTTTTTATACCCATAAATTCCAATTGAGTATACCCATAATCCCCAGGCAGTAACTCCAAACAATTTGACAAATTCAATTAATGCATTTGTCTGCATCCATTGCGTTCGTATAACAGTAAATGCCATCGGAACTACTATAAAAAGAAAGAGTTGCCAATGCTTTAGTTGAAGAATCCATTTCATGTCTCGGCCTTAAATTCAAAGATAAATTTAGTTGCTCGCTTTGCAATCCTCGCAATACGCTTTGCTCCTTGGGCTGGCTTTAGGTACTTGGTTTGGGCGCCTGCCACCAAACTCAGCCATTCCTCTTATTCAAATCCAACCCTCCATAAAAAGCCAGATCTTTTTCTTTGAGCATCTTGGTCCAGAAGGCGATTTGGCCAGTATGGTAGGAGTAGTGATTGCAAACGTGATTGATGATACCTATACCCGTAAGTTCAAAACCCTGCACAGCATGGACTTTCAGGAGGTTGGGTTCAAGTGAATGACGAATGGTCTCGGCGGCAATAGCTACCGTAACGGACAGCATGTGCATGAGTTCATCCTTTGTATATCCACCAGTAGCAGCAAACTCCTTATCCCTTTCACGGTTGTCGGCATCGCCGCCCAGGGCGCAGATAATGTACTGGGTCATGTTGCCACAAAGGTGCAAAACCAGGTTGCCCATACTGTTCAATGAGCCATTGGGTTTTACCCATACTTCCTGCTCTGTGAGCTCCCCGAAACACTGCTTTATCCTGGGCGTGTTTTCCTCCAGATTCACAATACTATTCGCCTTAAATTCCGTGATAAAGTCAATGTCCATGGTTCTATGTTTTTTATGAAAGGAGTTTTATAATGTAATTTGCAGCGCATTATTTATGGTGCGGCTTAACAGCCAGATCCATAATATTGGTCTTTTTCGGGGCTGCGACTTGGCGGCTCTGCGCGAAATTCTTTTCTTTCATTCAATCTGCAAAGACTTATCGCATCAGCGTTACATCACCCTTGAACTCCAATATGTTATTATGCAGGTTTCCGCATAGCAATCTAACATAGTAATAGTATACGCCGATGTCGCACTGCTCGCCTTTATAAGTGCCATCCCAGCCCTTTTCGGAGTATTCCGACATGAATATTTTCTCCCCGAAACGGTTATAGACAGAGAATTCTATGATACGGATATCGCCCTTGTACTTTATCCTGAATTCATCATTCTTTCCGTCATTGTTCGGTGAAAATGCGCTTGGGATAAATGGGATACAACAATCGTCATAACTTATCCGTGCGGTTGCAGAATCGTGGCAGTTATTAACGTCATGCACGTACACTGTGTACATACCATTAGGCACCCTGAAGATACCGGCGTTTGTGCTTGAGTCATAACTCCAGAGGTAGGAGTATGGCGGAGTGCCCCCGGTTACGGTAGTAACAATATTTCCGTTGTTGTCATTGCCGATACACTCGTTCGGGGTTGCAACTGTATATACCTTAAACGTGTCTGGTTGAGGAATGACTACGGTTGTGTCTTTCGTGCAATTTGCAGAGTCGGTTATGGTTATAGTATAAGTGCCAAAGTCAAGGTGCCAGAATACATTTGAAGCAGGGTGAGCTGGGTTACCGGTCATGCTGTAAGACAGGGGCAGCACACCACCTTTAGGGTAAATGATGACTTCACCATCGGCATTGCCAATACATGAAAGGCCTTTTATAGCTACACTGTCAATATTAATGTGCGGGTAACCAATGAGTGTGATAGTTGTGTCAGCAATACAGTGCTTGCTATCGGTAATATAGAAAGTATAGGTGCCTTCCTTCAGTAAGGAGATGGTTGAGCTGGAACTGAAGTTGACATTGTCTTTCGAATAAGCATAAGGCGGTGTCCCTCCTGATGCCAGCAATGTCACTGCGCCATCGGCGTAGCCCTGACAGGTTGGGCCAACAATGGTAGCGCCGATAAACACCAATGCATCGGGCTGAGTGAGAACGATCATGGTATCAATGGTGCAGCCATGCGCATCCCTGATATGAATGACATTCAGTCCGGCAACGAGTCCTGTAAGTGTATTGCTCGCCTGAAAGGGTGAACTATTGGCTGCGTATTGGTAGGGCGTGGTGCCTCCAGAGCCGGTTATGGTTACAGTACCATCAGCCCCTTTATTACAAGAGATATTCGTGCCTGTTATGTTGGTCACTATCAAGGGCATCGGCTGTGAAATGGTCATAACAGTATCTCGCAGACAGCCGTGTGTATCCTTTATGGTAATGGTGTCAATACCAATGGCCAGACCGATATAAGCCCCGGTGGACAAGAATAATCCACTGTTCAGGGAATAGGTATAGCCCGGTGTGCCGCCGGTAGCATTAACAACTATACTACCATCGCTCAGTCCGAAACAGGAGGGTGGTGTGATGGTGAATAAGGGCATGATCCTTGCCGGTTGTGTGAGGGTGAAAACCGTGTCTGCAATACATCCGTTGGAGTCTTCAATGTGTATTGTGTATGCACCCGCAGCGAGGTTGGCAAAAGTATCTGTGATCGAAAAACCACCAGTTCCAAATGCAAACGTGTATGGCGACATACCGCCAACACCTGTAACAACAAACGACCCATCCGTATCGCCAAAACAGGTAGGTTCGGAAATTGCAAATGAACCGGAAATATGAAGCGTATTCACAATGGTGAGTGCGGTGTCCTTAATGCAGCCATTTGCGTCCTTTATATGGAAGATAAACGTGCCGGCCGGCATTGATAGGAAGATGCCGGTTGCATTATAGCTGCCGCCACCTAGTGCATAGGTATAACCTGGAGTTCCGCCGGAAGCGGATAGGTGTACGGCACCATTGGCAAGCGTGCTGCACAACGATGCAGTAACGGTTGGAATCGGCGTAATAGCAGGCGGCTGGGCTAGCACGACTGTGGAATCTTTTATACACCCGTTAGCATCCTTTATATGCATGACATAGGTTGCGGCAGGCAGACCCGTAAAGGTAGCTGCACCTGTGTATGCACCTGAGTTTATAGCGTAGGTGTATCCGGGTGTTCCGCCAGATGCGACTATCCTTATTACGCCGTTGCCACCTGCGCTACAGGCAGGCATAGTAAGCAGTAGGGAATCATAACTGATTGGCGTGGGCTGTGTAACCGAAATTGTGTCGGTATACACACAGCCATTCACGTCTTTCACCGCTACAACGTGGGTGCCAGAGATCAACCCAGTCAGGGTTGAAGAACTGACATAGCTGCCTCCGTCAATGGCATACTGGTAGCCAGGTGTGCCACCGGTTGCGCCCACGGCCACCCATCCGTTGGCAAGTCCGTTACAAGTGACATTATGTACAGTTGGAGTAATAACTATCGGATTTGGTTGCGAAATGGTGAGTGTAGTATCGAAGTGGCAGGACTGTACATCAGCTATATGAAAAACGTATGTGCCCGCCGCAACACTGAATACCCCAGAGGAGCCGAACGTTCCGGCATCATAAGCATAGCTGTATGCCGGGAATCCGCTTAGGCCGCTGA